>DAIOWK010000510.1:0-1526 GCA_036758525.1 Myxococcota bacterium | reverse complement strand
GATCGAGCGCCGCTTCCAGATCTGCCTCGGTGTCGCGCGCCACCGAGGCCAGCAGAACATGCGAAAACTCCCGCCCGATCACTGCCCCGATCTGGGCCACTTCCTTGGCCCGGCCGAGCCGGTCGAGCCGCGCCATCAGCGAAGCGTGCAAGCTCGCGGGAACCGCCAGGGCCGGGGACGGAGCCGCGGCCACCGTGCTCCGGGCCGCACCTTCGCTCTCCGCCTCCAGCACCGCCTTCGTCATCTCCTCCACGAACAGGGGAATACCGTCGGTGCGCTCGACGATCTCCGCCATCACGTCCGCCGCCAACTGTTTGTTCCCGACAAGGTGTCCGATGATGGCGGCCACCTCGCGCTCCCCGAGCCGATTGAGCGTCAGGCTCGTCACATGCGCCTGCCCGATCCAGGGCGGAGCGAACTCGGTCCGGAAAGTGACGATGAGCAGCACTGGGGTGCTGCGGATGCGCTCGATTATCCGGCTCAGCGCCTCGAGGCTCGTCGGATCGATCCAATGTGCATCCTCGAAGATCATGAGCACGGGTTGCCTGCTTGCCAGTCCCGCGAGTTGCGATGTCAGGGCTTCCAGCGTCCTCTGTCGGCGCTGCTGCGGCATGAGCGCGAGTGCAGGATAGCGGCCATCGTTGGAAAGCGACAGCAGTTCGGCAAAGAGTGCGGCATCCGTATCTGAGGTCGAAATCTGCGCGAGCACGGCATCGAGCTTGTCGAGCTTTGCGCGTGCGTCATCCTGATGCGTGAAGCCCGCGGCACGCTCCAGTTGACCAATGATGGGATAGAACGCGCTGTCGGTGTGCTGCGGCGAGCAGAAGTAGCGCAGGCGAGTGTGGGGTTCGCCCGCGAGCCGTTCCAGAAGCGCGGCGGTGAGCCGCGATTTGCCGATGCCGGCCTCCCCCGAAACCAAGACGACCTGGCCTTCGCCGCTCCTGGCTCGCTGCCAGCGGCGGAGCAGGATCTCGAACTCCTCCTCACGCCCGACCAAGGCGGTCAGACCCTCGCCACGCAGGGCCTCGAAGCGGCCCTCGACCGTACTGGGTCGGATTGCTGCCCAGGCCCGAACCGGTCCGGCGAGACCCTTGAGACTGTGCGAGCCAAGGTCTTCAAGCTCGAACAGGGTGCCGAGGAGCCTCCTCGTGCTCTCGGCAATGACGACGCGGTTCGGTTCCGCGATTCCTTGCAGCCGCGCCGCCAGGTTCGGCGTTTCGCCCAGGATGCCGCGCTCCTGCGCCTCCCCCGAACCGATCAGGTCGCCGACGACCACTAGCCCGGTCGCGATGCCGACACGGGTTTGCAGGGGAACACTCGACTTCAGGGCGGTGATTGCCGCGACTATTTCCAGCCCCGCTCGCACCGCACGCTCGGCGTCGTCCTCATGGGCCTGCGGGTAGCCGAAATAGATGAGCACACCGTCGCCCATGTACTTCGCCACGAACCCATCGAAACGCACCACAGTCTCAGCAACGCATTTCTGATAGGCCGAAATGACCTCCCGCAAATCCTCGGGGTCCATG
>DAIOWK010000509.1:0-1536 GCA_036758525.1 Myxococcota bacterium | reverse complement strand
GCTCGACTGGGAGCTCTCGACCCTGGGCGATCCCCTCGCCGACCTCGCGTACAACTGCATCCTCTACCACACGGCCGGGGCCACCACGGGGGGTCTTGCGGACGTCGATTTTGCGGCGACGGGAATCCCCTGCGAAGCGGACTATCTCGCGGACTACGGTCGCCGCACCGGTCGGGCAAAGATCGGGGCCTGGAACTTCTACCTCGCCTTCTCCCTCTTCCGACTGGCGGCGATCGCCCAAGGCATCCTCGGGCGCGCACTGCAAGGCAACGCGAGCTCCGAGACCGCCCGCCAAGTCGGCGCCCAGGCGCGCGTTCTGGCGGATGCGGCGTGGCGTTTGGCACAAGAAGGCTAGTGCCCGCGGTCCGGGCTCAGGCGCCGGCGCGATCCACCCAGACGGTCTTCAGGTTCACGAACTCGCGCAATCCATGGACGGAGAGCTCACGGCCGTATCCGGAGTGCTTGATCCCCCCGAAAGGGAGCCGCGGGTCGCTCTTCACCATGCCGTTCACGAATACGCTGCCGCTCTCGATTCGCGCGGCGAGGGCTTCCGCCGCGAGCGTGTCACGACTCCACACGCTCGCACCGAGCCCATATTCAGTTTGGTTGGCGACAGAGAGACCCTCTGCGTCGTCCCTCACGCGCATCACCGCAGCCACCGGACCGAAGGTTTCCTCGTCGGCGACGGGCATCCCCGGCGTTACCCCGTCCAGGAGCGTCGGGGCGTAGAAGAAGCCGGGCCCGGAAAGACGGTGCCCACCGGTCACGAGCTTCGCACCGCCCTCAATCGATCGGCGGACCTGCGCATCGAGGGCGAGCAGCAAGTCTTCGCGCGCAAGCGGCCCGACGTCCGTGTCCTCGCGCTGAGGATCACCGACGCGCAGGCCTTCGAGTTCTCGGCGAAACGCCTCCACGAAGGCGTCGGCTAGCTCGTGCACGACGACAAAGCGCTTGGCAGCGATGCAGCTCTGCCCGGCGTTTTGGGTGCGTGCCTGTGTGGCGGCGCGGGCGGCCACGGCGACGTCCGCGTCGGCACGAACCAAGAAGGGGTCGCTTCCGCCGAGCTCGAGCACGCTCTTCTTGAGCGCGCGACCCGCCTTCGCCGCGATCTCGGCGCCTGCACGCGTGCTCCCCGTGAACGTGACGGCCTTCACGACGGGGTGTGCGATCAGCTCACCGGCCACCTGCGTGGAGACAAGCAGCGCTTGAAGACCGCCCTCCACGACCCCCGCCAAGGACACCATCCGCTCGATCTCGAGGGCGCAGCGGGGAACGTTCGGAGCGTGCTTCAGGAGCGCAACGTTGCCCGCAGCGAGCGCCGGGGCGGCGAAGCGGAATACCTGCCAGAAGGGGAAGTTCCACGGCATGATCGCGAGCACCACGCCGAGGGGATCAAACCGCACGTAGCTCCGCGCGGCGTCGGTCTCGATGGTCTCCGGTGCAAGCATCGCAGCGGCGTGCGCGGCGTAGTGCTCGCAGGCGAAGGCACACTTCTCGACCTCCGCGCGCCCTTGCCGCACGGGTTTGCCCATCTCG
>DAIOWK010000508.1:0-1559 GCA_036758525.1 Myxococcota bacterium | reverse complement strand
TATTCCGTCTAAGAGCGCTGCGGGGGAGCTTTGGGTCCTGGTCGCTCAGGGCGTCCAACAGAAACAAGTGCCCGGACTCAATGGATGCATGGAGGGCCTCGAGGCGCGCCATCCCCACAAGGAGCGGAAGTCCGAAGTCGGGCCGGTTCGACGCGACCAGGTCGCCAAGGCGTTCCTCGAGGTCCGTCGCGAATCGAGCCAGGCGCTCCTGCTCCTCTTGGGAAAGTGTCCAATCCAGGCCTTCGCCCGTGCGTAGGCTTTCCGATCGCAGGGGGAGCGCGTGTTCCAGGACCTCGAGGGCTCGCAGGCCAGCCACGCCATCGCGGTAGCGACGGGCGAATCCATAGGAAGCTTCCGGAGGCAGCTCTTCCGAGACGGCACCACTCCCCGCGTCGGGATTCTCGGGTTCGAGTGCGGCCAGCGACGCGCTCAGTTCGGCCTCGCGCCCGGGCAAGAAGCCTGGACCGCGGGTCTTTTCGACCCGCGACCGAAGTTTGTCGAGCGCGGGCGAGGCAGGCGCGGGGGGGATCGGGTCGCCGCCGTCGGGCAGGAAGAACCCTGCCGCGGGGAGCGAGAGCCCTGTCAATCCGTCGTCTCTGGCACGCGCCCGCGGCGCCGAGCGTTCGCGCAAGAAGTCCTGAAGCAGCGCCGCATCCTCCGTCACCCTCGCCAGCTGGTCGAAATAAGCTCCTTGAATCTGCCGCTGCTCTTCGAAGCCGTCGCGCAGGATCCCGTAGGTCTCGTCCGAGACCGCGACGCGGACTCCCCGGATATTGCGATTCTGGAGTGCGTTGTAGAGGTGAAAGAAGGACCGGTCGCCGTCTCGGTAAAGGCGTAGCACGCCCGGCTCTTGGTGCTGGTAATGGTAGACCTCGTCCCCGAAGCGGATGGCCACGTGGCCGCCGCTCGAGCCGCCCTCGTTCGCATCGACATACAGGTATTCGAAGGTTCGCGGGGGGGGCTCTCCGGCGATGACAGCCGCCGCCGAAGAGACGATGAGGAGCGCGAAGGCGATGGTGATTCCGTAGTGCCAAGAGGACCCCACAGTTTGGGCCCCCGCGCTACGGCGTACCGTCGTAGCCCTGCTGGATCAGCTGCGCGCGAGAGAGATCGTCGCGCGCCAAGTTCGACTTCCACGCCGCGAGTTCGATCGGCTTAAGACCCCCCTTGCGAAGTCCTTGGCCGATCGCGAGGTAGGTATTGTGGTCGAGCTCCCAATCCGTGACGCCGTGCTGTGCCGCGACGCTCCCAATCTGCCGCTCGAAGGCGTCGAAGTCGCCACCCGATCGAATGTACGAGGCGGTGTAGTCACGGATGTCCGCGCGGTACGCAGCTTGACTGTCTCCCGAGGAGTCGCTTGAGCTCTTAAAAGGGCTCGACACCGATTTCGAGAGGCTCTCAGAACTGTCCGAGAAGGAACATCCCCAAACCGCAACGACGAGGACAGCGAATGCCAGCGCAGGTTGACGAGACGGCATAGGATCTCCTTTCCTCCTACACGTTAGCTGCTTTCGGGCTGTGGCCAGACATGGCGGCCGATGTAGTTTGGGTCGACGGGG
>DAIOWK010000507.1:0-1581 GCA_036758525.1 Myxococcota bacterium | reverse complement strand
GCGGAGTAGAAGTACGTGTACTTGCGAAAACCGGGTTCGCCGTGGCGCCAACGCCTGGCAAAAATCATGAAGCGCCGGTCTTCGCTCTTGGCGTAGATACCCGAATCGCCGATCTTCCTCAGCGTTGACGTAGTCCAACGAATCACGTTGCCTTCGTCCTCTCTGGCCTCTCTGGCCTAGTTCGCACAGGATTCCTTGAGCGTCTTGATCCAGTGCTGGGCGCACTTATCCAAGCCATCGGGCTTCGGCGGCTCGCCCGGTTGCTTCGGGAAGACAGCGAGGAGCAGCACCGTTGCCGTGTCGGACAGGGTCTTCAATCCCTCCTTGTCGAGGCATGCGATCGCATGGATCAGGTCCGCGATGACCGTGGCCGGCGCCTCGAGACCGTGGGGCTCGATCGCCTCGAGCACTGAAAGGAGCTGCTGCCGGGCTGTCATCGCGGACATCAGTCGCCCTCTTCGCCCGACTTCCACACGTTCTCGAGCGCGCGACGGAGACGCGCTACCGCGTTCTCGACCTCGCGGAGCCGGGTGAACTCTGCCGGGTCGATCGTCCTGTCGCTTTCCCCGTGGGGCGGGTCATTCTGCGCACGTCCGAGAACCTCTTTCAGGTTCTCGTTTCTCTTGAGCACCGTGCCGGCGGCGTAGCGCCTCTCGCTGATGATCCACTCCGCGCGCTCCTTCTGCGTCTCGGCAGCCATCAGGTCTTACTCCAGAGGTGTTCTGGCGGGTCCCCAAGGCATGCGGTCGCGACGGCCTCGTCGTACTCTTGTTCCCGGCCCCACGTGAGCCAGTCGTTCGCGACGCGTGCGGCGTCGTCTTGGCCGGGACGAAACGCCAAGGGGATCCGGTGGCCGATCCATTCCTTCGCATGAGGCGGTGCCGCACCGGTGATGCGCCGAAGCTCACGCGCCGCGTGGGTGTTCGACTCCGCCTCCATGAGGAGCGGCAAGAGAGTCGAAATCGCGATCGCCTTGATCCCCGCCGAGTCTCGTCCGGAGTGGGTATTCGTCCCCGGCACTAAGACGCAAGGTGCGATCTCGGGGCTTCTGCCGGCGCGGAACTCGGCGAGAAGATCAAGCCCGATGCGGCAGCGCGCAGGTCCCGTGAGCGGCTCGTGACCCGTGATGACGATGGTCGCATCCGTGATGGCGTAGGCGTTACGGAGGTGACGCTCGCAGAGCCACCGCTTGGCGTAGGGCCACGAGCTGTCCTCGTAGAGCATCTGCCCGAAGCCTTCGCGGGCGCAGTACTCCTTTAGGTCGTTCCGCGTCTCGCTCGCAGGATCGCGGTCGTGGTCAGCGCAGCGCTTTTCGTCATAGAGCCTGAAGAACTCGGCCTTCCTTGACGCGCTCTCTTCGTCGGCCTTCTTGCGGGCAAGAGCTTCTTCCTCGTACGTCTCGCCAGTCTCCATGTCATCTCCACCGATGACCCCGATGGCGTACTCGCTGATGCGTGGCTTGACCACGCACCCATCGAAGAGTTCCCGGAGGCAGCCCTCGCAGAGCGAGAACTTGTAGTTCGTGCAGTCAGAGAGGTGCGTGGAGCTGTAGGCGCCCGAGACCGCAGCGTCGACGAGGCC
>DAIOWK010000506.1:0-1593 GCA_036758525.1 Myxococcota bacterium | reverse complement strand
GCACCAAGGCAGAAGTGTTTGCCGAACCCAAAGCCCACGTGTCCCTGCGGACGGCGGCCGACATCGAAGCGGTCGGGCTCCGGAAACTGGCGCTCATCGCGGTTCGCTGAGCCGAGGAGCGGCACGACGTAGGCCCCCTTCGGGATCCGCGTTCCCGCGATCTCCACATCCTGCGTTGCGGTACGGAAGAGCATCTGGATCGGCGAGTCGTAGCGCAGGGTCTCCTCAATCGCGTCTGGTACGAGGGCGGGATCAGCCGCCACCCGCGCGAGCTCGCTCGGATGGTCGAGGAGAGCTGCCACGGCGTTGCCGATCAGGTTCGTCGTGGTCTCATTGCCGGCAACAAGCAGCAGCAGCACGAACTGGACCACCTCGCGGACGCTGAGGGCACTCTCGCCCTCTTGCTCTGCGACGATTGCGCTCACGAGGTCGTCGCTGGGCCGACGCTTGCGCTCCTCGACCACCCGACGCAGATAGGCCAGCAGCTCGATCACCGCGTTCGCGGTGCGCGGGGCAAAGGGATTGCCCCGGCCGGGTCCCGTCGCCACGTGGATGATGGCATCGGACCAGCGCTTGAAGTCGCTCTGGCGGGCGGTCTCCACCCCCAGCATCTCCGCGATGATCGCGACGGGGAGCGGGATGGCCAGGTCCTCGATCAGGTCGAAGGGCGCGCCCGAGCGCAGTTTCACCATCGCCTCGGCCACGAGCACGCGCGCTCGCGCCTCCCACTCCGCGATGCGGCGCGGCGTGAACCCGCGGTTCACGACGCTGCGCAAGGCCGCGTGCGACTCACCGTCCTCGGCGATCAGGTTGCGGGCCGTCGTGAATTGGAGTGGATTGAGTCGCGTGTGCCAGACGACCTTTGCGAGGAAAAGCAGCAACGGCCACGAAAGCGGCGGGCGTCCCTCGTAGCCTTGATTCATCAGGAACGTAAACATCGCACGCGACGAGAAAAGCTCCGGGCTGCGGAGCACGAACATCACGTCGTCGTAGCGCGAGACGCAGAAGGCGCCCGTCGTGGGCGCCCAATAGACGGGCGCCGTGTCGCGCAGCTCTCGATAGAGGGGATAGGGGTCGTCGCGCCACTCAGGCCGGCAGGGGTCATAGGCGGGATCCATCATACTCTCCAGGGCGCGCAAAGGAAGCCTAGCGCACGAGCTCCCGGTCGACCCGGCAGCCTCACCTTGATCGCTCTACGCGGATCCTCATTCTGCTTGGCGGTCAGCGCGGCTCGGCTCCGGGGATCGCTTTTGGGTGCCTGCATCAGGGATCCCGTCATTCCGCCGCTTTCGAGCCAGCGCTTCCACCACGGCGCAGTTTTGCAAGAACTCCTGCGGCAAGCCATGCCGGCCTTGAAGATCAGGCGGGACAATTTTAAGAGAACCAGACCTTTCCGTTAGCGTCCTGCGAATCCAGAATCTTGAGCGTTAGGTCAAGCGCCGCGCTGGGCGAAGGGCTCATTAAGCGAGTTCCAGCCTGGCAGGATTTCGTCGAGCTTTCCAACGCTCTGATCGACCGAATGATGGCTAGGGAAGACAGCGATTTCGTTCTCTGGCTTTGCCGTCATTGATCTCTCGCGACGCTCTTCAAGAT
>DAIOWK010000505.1:0-1612 GCA_036758525.1 Myxococcota bacterium | reverse complement strand
AGCGGTCGCCTTCTAAGCGACGGGTCGCAGGTTCGAATCCTGCCCGGGGCGCCAGCAAACGTCGCGATCTCCTTAGGTTTTCTGATACGCGCGCTCGTGTCGCTTGGCGTGCTTCGAGAGCAGGGTGCGCCTGGGGTGCGGCCAGGGGCTTCGGCGATCCCAGGTTTGCCCCTCCCAAGGCGTCGGCGAAGCCGCTGTAGTCGCTCGGCAGGAAGTGGCCGTAAAGGTCGAGCACGAGCTTGGCGCTCGCCCATCCACCTCGGCTCTGGATCCACTTAATCGGCGTCCCTCGCGCGAGGTGCAGGCTTGCGAATGTGTGGCGCAGGCCGTGAGGCGTGAAGTGGCGATGCGGCCCAAACGCCTGCCGGACGACTCGGCGAAAGACTCGGTCTCGGAAGTTGTTGGGATCAAGGAGGGTCCCCTCGCGGCTTGGGAAGACAAGGGTCTCGTCTCCAAACACCTGGGGCGCTTCCACCTTCAGAGTCTCGACAAGACGTGATGAAAGTTCGATCTCGCGCTCCTCGCCCGTCTTAGTGGGGCCGAGGTACTTCCCGTTCGAGAAGCTCCGCCGAATCCACGCCGTTCTCTGCCCGAGGTCGATATCGCGCCAGCGAAGGGCAATGGCTTCTCCGATGCGCGACCCCGTATCCGCCAAGAAGAGCACGAGGGGATACGCTTCTGGGAACCGCTCCTCGGAGACCGCCAAGAAGCGAGTCAGCTCGTCAGAACTCAGGACGTTCTCGCGGTTGACGCGGTACGGAGCCGCGCTGCGCCGCTTGCCGGTCTTGGTTCTGCGCTTCCACGTGGCGACCGCATTTGTCGTAACGATGTGCTCCGCCTCGGCGTGGGTGAGCATGCGCCGAAGCGTCCCGAGGATGTCGTCTATTGACTCGCTGCCGAGCGGCTTGCCGCGGATGGTCGCACCCGGCGTCATGAGTTGGCGGCGAAACTCTGCAACGCGCTCCGGCCCGATCTCTCTCACGTCTTGATCGCCGAAAAATGGCTTCAGATAGCGGCGGATGTTGCCCTCGTGAATATCCCGGCTGCGCGGAGAGAGTGCGTCCGACTCACCACGATCCACGGGGAGGGCTACCTCGAACCTGAACCAGTCGTCAGCGAATTTGCTGAACGGATGCTTCGGCCCTTCGTCGCGAGCCGCGCCGAGGTCCATCAGCGGGAGCTTCTTTCGGAGTTCCCGCGCGGCCTCCTCTGCAGCCTGCCGATCGGCGCCAATACGTCGCTTGGTCCGTTGCCCCTTGTGGTGCACGAAGATCCACCAAGCACCACGATCGAAACGAACTCTGACGCCCATTTGGCTACCTCCTCTTCCATCGCGCGACGTATAGGCGCACCGCCTCGCGCACGAGATCGGCTGCCGTCACACCTTGCTCGGTTGCGATTGCTTCCAATGCTTCGAGGTCGCTTCGCTCAAAACGGATGGTTCGGTCTGCCCGCTCCCCAATCGTGCGAGGGCGACCAGCGCCAGCTCTCGCGCCGCCCCAAGCCCTCTTTTTGCACGGCTTCCTACGCCTCACCACACCTTTAATTATGCGGGGACAGGCCTGTCCCAACGTTGGCCGACCGATCACGTGTAAGTCCCTGACGCGATTGG
>DAIOWK010000504.1:0-1638 GCA_036758525.1 Myxococcota bacterium | reverse complement strand
TTTCCGCCATGATCGGGATGCCGGAGTGGTGGCCGACGGGCTCTCGCGTGGGGATTGTGCTGGCCCACGGCGCTTCCGGCGATTTCAACGACCCGCTCTTGGTCGACCTTCATCAGGCCCTGACCGCACGCAAGTATCTGACCCTGCGCTTCAACTTCCCGTTTGCCGAGGCGCGCCGACGGCGCCCGGACGCGCCCGCGGCCCTCGAGCGGGCGCTGCGCGCTGCGGTGGCCGTGTTTGCCCGAGATCCGACGGCGGCACCAGCTCACCTTTTCGTCGCGGGAAAGGGCCTGGGAGGCCGGGTGGCGGCTGATGTCGCACGAGCGGGGCTGCGCGTCGATGGGCTCATCTTCCTGGGCTACCCCCTCGCCGCGCCGGGAGACCCCCAGCATGTGCGCGTCGAGCACCTCTACCGGATCGTTTCGCCGATGTTCTTCTTGCAAGGCACCCGCGACCGCGGGTGCGATGTCGATGTGCTTCGCCGCACGCTCACGCGGGTGGGCGCGCCAACCTCGCTTCACGTCGTGCCCGACGCCGATCAGCATTTCAAGGTTCCGCGCAAGAGCGGACGCAGCGACACGGACGTGCGAGGGGAAATCCTGGGGCTCGTGGACGCGTGGATCCACCGCGTCCTCGGAGAGTAGGCATGCGGGAAGGAGAGAGCGAGGGCAGTCGCCTGATCCGGGCAGCCACTTGTGAACCCGCTCTTTTCGCCGAGGTGGCCGCGGATGCCGGCGCGACCCGCGGCGCGCTCTACGTCGTCTTTGGCGTTGCCCTCGCCGCCGGGATCGGCCACCTCCCGACGGGAGGTCTCTCCGGCCTGCTGGCCGGTGGTGCACGCTGGCTTTTCGCGTGGGTGGTGTGTCTCTTGACCGTCCACCTGGGCGCCCTTGCGCTCGGCCGATCGAGTGAACTCGCCCGCCTGTTTCGGTCCCTCGGCTATGCGAGCGTCCCCTTCGCCCTTGCGGCGCTCGAGTGGCTGCCTCTCCTCGGTGCCCTTCTCTGGCTCGCCAAATGGGGGCTGGGATTTTTTGCCTTCACGACGGGCGCACGCGAGGCCCTCTCGCTCGAGACCTCCTCCGCGGCGCTTCTGTGCGGCATAGGCCTTGCTCTGGCAGCGCTCGCCCTCCACCTCTTCTAACGCAACTTCCTACGAGGCCCGCGGCCTCGCTGCTAGGATGCGGGGGTGACGCGCCCGTCTTCGGATCTCTATTTCCGCCAGGAGGCGGTGGGCGAGATGGCGAACTTCGCCTATCTCATCGGCAGCCGAAGCACGCGCCAAGCGCTGCTTGTCGACCCTGCCTGGAGCGTGGACGCCCTCCTCGACCGGGCTGCTGCGGACGACATGGACGTCGTCGGGGCGCTCGTCACGCACTACCACCAAGATCACGTCGGTGGATCCCTGTTCGGCCACAAAATCGAGGGGGTGGCTGATCTGCTGGCTCGCAAGCCTATGCCCATTCATACCAACGAACACGAGGCCGACGGCGTGCGCCAGGTGACCGGCGCGTCGACGGGAGACCTCGTGCGCCACAGCGCGGGCGACGTGATCGAGCTCGGCCTGCTTCGGATCCGCCTCTTGCACACGCCCGGGCACACCCCGGGATCCCAGTGCTTCCTGGTCGAAGAAGCGAATGC
>DAIOWK010000503.1:0-1668 GCA_036758525.1 Myxococcota bacterium | reverse complement strand
CGGGGCAAGCGACGACGAGCTCGCGCGAAGCGTGGAAACGATGCGCCGGCTCGTGGCGGAGAGCGCGGCGTTGTGCCCGGAGTACCGCCCGAAGTACCCGAGTATCCTCGAGCTTCGCTAGGTCGCTCAAATCGCGAGAGAATCCCAAACCAGCCTCCGAAGCTGGGGGGTCGTGCGTTCGAATCGCACCCGGGTCACTACCTAGGGGGTTGAAGCCGGCATGGAGGGCTGCTGCCCTCCCGAGGGCGGCTCCCGCAGGTGGTCAATCGGCTCATAATTCGCAATTCGCGAATTCTGAATTACGAAGTACGGTAGCTCCCATGGCCCTCCGTCCGCAGGACGTCGTGGTTCTCCTGAAGCTGGTCGCCGCAGACTCGTCGGGCCTCACCTACGCCGCGATCGCCAAGTCCCTCGGCATGAGCCTGTCCGAGGTGCACGGGAGCCTCGATCGAGCCCTTGAGTCGGGCCTCGCGCGAAAGGAGGGCCGAGCCCCGGCACGACCGATCCCCGCAGCGCTGAAGGAGTTCTTGGTTCACGGGCTTCGTTACGCCTTTCCGGCGAGAGTAGGTGGCCCCGCCCGAGGAATCCCTACGGCGCACGCCGCTCCGCCTTTGAAAACCCAACTTGCGCCTTCGGACGAGCCGCCTCCCGTCTGGCCGGATCCCAAAGGCACGGTCCGCGGGATGGAGCTCGCACCGCTTTATCGTTCCGTACCGGGGGCTGCAAAAGGAGATGCGAAGCTCTACGAGCTACTCGCGCTCGCTGACGCACTGCGTATCGGGCGGGCGCGGGAGCGCAAGCTGGCCGAGGCTGAGCTCGGCAAGCGGCTCGGGGGAGTCCGAGACTGATCGAGCACGCGAATCTCGCGCTTCTGCGGCGCGTCGCTGAGCGCCTTGGCGAGTTGCGTGAGCAGGTGGTTTTTCCTGGGCGGCACCGCGACGGGCCTTTTGATCACGGATCCCGCGGCAGGGCCCGTCCGTGCCACGGTCGACGTTGTAGTTGAAGTGGTTTCGCGCTCAGCGTATAGCCGCATCCAGCAGCAGCTTCGACGGGCCGGATTCGTTGAGGACGAGCGCCCCGGTGCACCTCTCTGTCGCTGGGTTGTGGACGGGATTCCCCTGGATGTGATGCCAACCGATCCGTCAATCCTTGGCTTCGCGAATCGCTGGTATCCCGCGGTGGTTGCTGCGCCGACTCGTCACGCCTTACGAGAAGGGCCCGAAATTCGTCTGATCACAGGACCGCTCTTTGTGGCGACTAAGCTCGAGGCCTTCCGACAGCGAGGGCAGAGCGACCTCTACGGCAGCCGCGATCTCGAAGACATCCTCGCGGTAGTCGTTGGTCGAGCCGAGCTGGTGATGGAGTGCCGCGCGGCCTCGTCGGACATTCGGAGCTATCTCGCGAACGCGTTGCGTAAGCTCATGCAGAAATCGGAGGTTCGCCGATGCGCTGAGCGGCCATCTCGCGCCCGATGCCGGTTCGCAGGGGCGCATCCCGCTCGTGATGGAGCGGATCGAAGCAATCACACGTTTTGGGTGATGCGGCCCGGATTGCTCCAGCGAAACTCTTGATTCACTTCGGAGAGCCGAAGCCGCGTCCATGCTTCGCCTGAAGGGGCGCCCTCCTACGGAACTTCTGTACAATTCCGCCACTCCTTGTCGTCCTCGC
>DAIOWK010000502.1:0-1669 GCA_036758525.1 Myxococcota bacterium | reverse complement strand
TTCTCGTATGTGGTTCCGTTGCGGACGCCGCGGCCATCCACCCAGCGTACGAGCAACCGCGCCTTTGACACCGGGAAAACTCCGTAATAGCCAACGACTGCCTTGGCAGCCGACTCGATCCAGCTGTGCACGGCGTCCACCGCTGGAGCAGGATGGGTTGGCTCCAGCCAGACATCCAGAGCGCCGCCCGGAACCTCGATCCGCTCCACGCCTGCGCCCCAAGAGACAGCAGTAATGAGAAGGATCCCCAGGCCCGTGAAAGTTGCGCGAAGGCGGATGACGAAATGCTCAAGCCAGCGCAACCCAGCGGAGCGACTAGAGACGTACGGCAAGGTCACCTCAGGTGTTGCAGTCCGTCGGATGACTGCGCCGCACAAAGGGGAATCTCAACGGGTGCAGCAGTCATTCAGACAGGCGCCATGGGACGCCATTCGAGTCCCTTCATGTAACAAGCGCGACTTCCGCACCCACGAGCAGGTTAAGCGGAGATACGGCGCAAATGCGTGTACGCCGCAGGTCGGCTCCATCCGCGCTGTACTTCGGCGTGCCGTCGTGACCGCTGACGACGCCTCTGCTCGATGCTCGTGCCGACATGCCCACCGTCGATCCGTTCCTCGGTGCGGTCGCGCGTCCGCTCAGCATCGGAACGCGCCGCGCACGGCACCTTCGCTTACGCCAGAGCACAGAGCAGCCCCGCCGAGACCCATGCCTCGAGTAAGCCTACGGCGTGCGCCGCTGCTGCACTCTCGCCCACCTCTTGGGCCACGCGTTCACAGAGGACGCCAAAGGCCTCCCCGCGCTGCACTGCCTCTAGCGTCTCCGCTTCGAGGCCCGGGATCGCGCGGTAGTAGACATACTCGTCCCACCTCCACACGCGCACGTGGGTCTGCGCAGCTTCGAGGGGAGGCGGAGTACCCCAGGTCCCGTCTCCGCCCTCTTGGTCGAAGCGCTCGCGCACGATGTGTACGGGCCACGCCAGTGACAGGACCTCGAGCGCAGGGATGATTCGGAAGCGCAGCTCCGCCCAGCCTTTGGGCGGTACACAGGCGAGGGCCTCGCGCGGGAGCACCTCCGCGTCCCTCGCATCGAAGGCGTTGGTCATCGCCCATTCGAGGCGAGCAAGGTCCGCCGCATAGGCGCAGCGGCGACCAAAGATTTCTGCGAACGGCTCCGTCTCGAGGAAGGCCGCGAGGTCCTTGCCCGCATGGCGCAGCGACGGCTGCGACGGCGGGTAGGCCATCAAATACGTCTTTACGAGATCATGGAAGGTGTCAGGTCCGATCGCCCGCGCGAGCGCACCGAAGTCGTCGCGCAGGCAGTCGTGAATGCGGACGAAGTACGCATTGGCGTAGACCGCGAGGCGATCCTGGGCCGCGAGGCCCCGGTCGCTCCGGAGGAGTGCTCTCAGTTCGAAGCCGCTCGCCTCCCTCTCAGCCCCGACGGCGGCCGCGACCCCTTCAGGTTCGGTGATGAGCCGCCAGAGCCGGCGCTCGATCGTGCCAAGCTCCTGCAACCTGTGCGGATCGCTCACACCTCTCCTCCGTTTCGACGCGCTCGAGGATTGCGCGTGCCCGCGCGGCCTCGGCGGCCAGTTGCTCGAACTCAGGGATTCGGTCGTCCCACTCAATCAGTGTTGACACCGGTCCGAACCGCCGCACCGCCGCCTCGT
>DAIOWK010000501.1:0-1670 GCA_036758525.1 Myxococcota bacterium | reverse complement strand
TCCCGAACCCTCAACCGCGCTGCTCCTCTCGGCGGGCATCGTGGGCCTCGCCGTCCGACGCCGCTGCGCGCGAGGCGACTCGCACGGATAGCGTGGCACTGAAGCGTCCTCACCGAGCAGCGAGACCAGACCCCGCGAGCTAGGCGTCTGGCGGGCAGCCTTTCGGGTGATGCGGGCAGCTGGCCCAGCTGAGGACCCACTCTCGCCCTTCCCCAACGCCGCGCTCCAGAAGGGTTGCCAGCAGCGCCACGCTTTTTTGGACCTGGTCGGCAGCTTGCAGCACGCCGCCCAAGTTGCCCTGGCGTTTCGCGCCCTCGAGCACCTCAAGCACCTCCCGTTGAACGCGGCGGGCCACGCCGAGGAGGTCGTCCGCCTCGGTCATCTCGGCTGCTTCGGCTGCGCGCACTAGCTTCGCCGGTAGGTGCGCCGCTTCGTGGCGTCGCACCGCTGCCTCGGTGAGTCCGTACTGCGTCGCTATGCGTCGCTTGGGTATTCGCCTTGGCCGAGCTCTCGTTTCTTCAAGCCGGAGCTGGCTCGCAGGGGGAGTGGTACGCGGCGTCGGTGATCTACGCCTATGCCTTCCTCTTCCCCGAGGATGGGCGCGCGCCACTCGGGGAGCTCGACCCGCGCGCACGTGTCGCCGCGGATCTCCAAAACCGCGCGCTCGCCTTGGCCTTCCACCGAACCGAGCAGGGGACGCTGGCGCTCGACTTGAGCGATTTACGTCCACTGCCCTTCGGTCACCTGACGGTCGAGGCCCCGCCCGACCTGCTGATTCAGGAGGGGTGTACCCTGTACGATCTGCAGCCGGTGTCCGAACTCGACGTCTGGGGGTTCCGTAATCGCTACCGGCGACCTGGCATCGGCGCACCGCTCGCGGCGAAGTGCCGTCCCCTCGCGGACGTTGCGCAGCCGGTCGCAATGGCGCCTACTGTGCGCCTACCGCTCACCGCCGTGGTGCGCATCGCGTCCCCGGTCGCCGAGCTCGAGAGCAGTGAGATCGACGCCCGCCTCGACCTCTTCTCGAGGCTGGAGGTAGACAGCGTGGAGATCGCAGGTCGTCCGGTCCCGCTAGAGGCGGAGCCCACAGCGGCACTGGCGGCGGGGCTCGCAGAGTCCCGATTCTGGTCGAAGGAGCTCCAGGTCTTCCTGGGCAACGCGCTCGGGGTGCATGCGCCGAGCGGTCTGTTCGGGCTCCGTCCGTACAAGAAGGGACGCATTCCCGTCGTCTTCGTGCACGGCACGGCGTCGAGCCTGGGGCGCTGGGCCGACATGGTGAACGACCTGATCGCCGACCCGCGGCTGCGCGATCGCTACGCCTATTGGTTTTTCACCTACGACTCCGGGAACCCCATCGTCTACTCGGCCTACCAGCTGCGCGCGGCGCTCCTGAAGGCCATCGCACAGATCGACCCAGAGGGCTCCGATCCGTTTGTGCGCGACATGATCGTGCTGGGCCACAGCCAGGGGGGGCTGCTTACGAAGCTGACCGCGATCGACTCCGGTGACACCTACTGGTCGAACTTCAGCTCCGTGCCCTTCGACCAGGTGCAGATCAAGGCCGAGGACCGAGAACTCCTCTCGCAGGTATTGTTTGTGAAGCCGCTTCCCTTCGTGAACGAGGTCATCTTCCTCGCGACCCCCCACCGCGGGAGCTATCTCGCCGGGCC
>DAIOWK010000500.1:0-1722 GCA_036758525.1 Myxococcota bacterium | reverse complement strand
CGTCGAGGGCCTCGCGGGACAGCAATTATAGAGTTTTAGCCTAAAAAATAGGCCCATTTGCAGGGGATTTGGGATTTCCTGGAGGATTTCGTATTCTTTAAGGCAGCCCGCCACCCGATTGCTTCGGATGGCACCCAGGGCTCGCAGGGTTTTATCGAGTCGTTTCCTTCATCTTTTTTCGTCCCTTTCTCATGCCAATTGCTTTCAAAGAATGGGCTGTCACCGTTCGCGCTCTCGCGGAAGGTGAGCAGCTCATAACTCTCCGTAAGGGCGGCATCCGCGAACCCGGTAAGCCGTTCCGGCTCGCTCACGAGCGCTTCTTCCTGTACCCCACCTTCGATCACAAGCCGGGCGACCTCGTCCGCGAATCGCACCAGCCCGAGCTACGCCGCGCGCTCGAGGAGGGCGTTTGGAGCGACGGCGAGCCGCCGCTGCACGCCTTCGCGACCGGCGGCATCCAGCAGCCCGATCGGGTGCGCATTCGCGCCTGGGCGGAAGTCGCCGGCCATTTCACGATCGCCGACCCGCGCTGCGTGGACGCGCTCTCGCCCTTCTACGTGTGGACGACCGACTACGCCGAGAAGCGTCTTGGCTGGCGCCGCCATCAGCCACTGCACGTGCTGCTCCTGCGCACCTATCGCATTCCGCGGCCGGTGACCGTGAAGGTCAAGGACGAGTACACCGCCACCCAAGCATGGGTCGAGCTGCAGCGCGAGCTTCCCTTCGAGGGCACCCCCGTGCTCTCCGACGCCGAGTTCGAGCGCGCCTCCGAAGAGATCGAGGCGATCACGCGCGAAGCCGGCCAGCCGGCTCTCGTCTAGGCTCCGCTGCGCGGCGCGAGCAGTTCACGCGCGCGCTGGGACTCTGACTCGGGCACGAGCACGTCGCGAGGACCCGCGGCGAGGAAGTCGGGCACGTCGAACCCGCCGTTGCGCTGAACCATGCTCTGTATGTTCTCCTGACGCAGCAGCCCCTGGATCAGTTCGGCCTCGGCGATGTTCCGCGCGTAGGCGACTTTCACTAGCTTCAAGTGCCGTCCACCTCCAGCGCTACCTCCCGGATCGTGCCATCCTCGATCAGATAGGAGCGCACCTGCGGCTGCTCCCCGCTCGCCAAGCCGACGATGATCCACTCGATCCCGGGCAGGTTGGCGGCAAAGGTGATGTCGGTCTGCGACGGCTTGGGCTCGCTGCGCACGTGGGAGTGATAGATCGCGCCTATCTCCCAACCCTGCTCTTCAATCGTGTTGGTGAGCCTCAGCTGCTCGATCGGATCGATCTCGAACCTGAGCGCGCTTGCGTGGATGTTCTGAGCACGACATACGCGAACAGCGCGCCCACCTGAGCCATCCGGCGAGGGCTCAACGGCGACCAGGCCGCAGCACTCCACGCTCGAGTCCTCCTGGGCGTGGGCGACGATCTCGCCGAGCAGGTCCAGCGAGATGTTCATGTCCGCCCGCAAACCTCGCAAGCTGCGGGGCAGCGCGCTACCACCAAACGGTGGAGTCGAGGTTCTCGATCTCATCCAGCGGGCGGGTGTAGATGCCACTGGAAAGGTACTTCCAGCCGTCGTCGGCGACGATGAACACGACGTTGCCCTCGTCCAGCTCGCCGGCGATACGCACGGCCACACGGGCGATGGCGCCACTGGAAACACCGGCGAAGACGCCCTCCTCGTCGAGCAGCTTGCGCGTCCAGATGATCGCGTCGGAGTTGGTGACGA
>DAIOWK010000499.1:0-1741 GCA_036758525.1 Myxococcota bacterium | reverse complement strand
TCATGGACATTCTGGTGCGGGATGCGGTGATCCTGGACCTCTCGTCCCACGCCAAGCGAGATGTCCTGGCGGAGATGGCCCGCCGTCTGGCGGCCGCCGAGCCGGGCTTGGATGAGCCGCGGCTCCTCGAGGTGCTGCTGGAGCGCGAGAGCCTGCAGAGCACAGGGATCGGCGAGGGGGTTGCCATCCCCCACGGCAAGCTGCCGGGCCTGAAACGGCTCATCGCGTCGTTCGCGCGCAGCCGGGCGGGCGTCGACTTCGAGTCGATCGATGGTCTGCGGACGCAACTCTTCTTCTTGCTGGTCGTCCCCGAACACTCGGGCGGCCAACATCTGAAGGCCCTGGCCCGCATTTCTCGCTTCTTCCGCGACGCAGCGTTCCGCAAGGCACTTCTCGAGGCCGAGCGCATCGAGGACGTGTTCCGATCCATCGAGGAGGAGGACGCGAAGTTCTAGAGCGCGCGGAGGTGCAGGTTCACGGATCACTTGTCGAGATCCTCGGCGTGGGCGTCTTGCTGCTTGGCGCCAGCGGCATCGGGAAAAGTGAGTGCGCTCTCGAGCTTGTTTCGCGCGGCCATCACCTGGTGGCGGACGATGTGGTGTGTGTCTCGCGCACGCCCGACGACAGGCTCCTCGGGCGCGCCCCCGCGCTGATCCGTCACTTCATGGAGATCCGCGGCATTGGCCTGCTCTACATCCCCGAGCTGTTTGGGCCCGAGGCGGTGCGCGAGGAGTCCGAGATTGACCTCGTGTGCCGGATGGAGCGCTGGCGCGAAGACGCGAGCTACGAGCGGGTGGGCCACGAGCGTCCCACGGAGGAGATCCTGGGCCTCGGGCGTCCGGCACTGCTCCTGCCGGTTCGCCCGGCGGGGAACATGGCGACCTTGGTGGAGGTGGCGGCCCGAGACAGCCAGCTGCGGCGAACGGGGCCCTCGGCGGCGCGGCGCCTGGATGAACGCTTCCACAGTGCGTCACAGGGTGAAACGGGGACGGCCACGGCCGGGGACCCGCACACTCCAGCGGGTCGATCGTGAGCCTGGATCCTCCGCGCATCGTGTTTGTGAGCGGCCTTTCGGGCAGCGGCAAGAGCACCGCCATGGCCGCCCTCGAGGATCTCGCCTTCTACTGCGTGGACAATCTCCCCCCCCAGCTCATCGCGCAGTTCGTGGATTTGTGCAGAAAGGCGACGCCGCCCATCGACAAGATCGGGCTCGCCATCGATGCGCGCGAGACGGCCTTCCGCCGCGGGCTGCCCTCGGTCATTGCGCAGCTGCGGGAGGGGGGCGCGGACGTCGAGCTGCTCTTCCTCGAGTGCTCCAACGAGGTCCTGGTCAACCGCTACCGCGAGACGCGGCGGGTGCACCCGCTCTCGCCGGGAGGCTCCGTCGAGGAGGGCATCGAGACCGAGCGGCGCATCCTGGAGGACGTCGCCCGTCTTGCGGACTTTGTAATCGATACCTCTCGCCTGAACGTGCACCAGCTGCGCGAGGCGGTGGTTCGGCATGTGACCGGCGGCGCGCGCTCGACGGTTGTGAATCTGATTTCTTTCGGCTTCCGCTTCGGAACCCCCGCTTCGGCGGAGCTGCTCTTCGACGTGCGCTTTCTGCCGAATCCCCATTTCGAGCCGGCGCTACGCGACCTGACCGGTCACGACACCGAGGTCGTGGAGTACGTCGTGAAGCAGCCGACGGCCCAGGCGCTGCTCCACCGCCTGCGCGAGTTTCTGGCGTTCCTGATCCCCC
>DAIOWK010000498.1:0-1747 GCA_036758525.1 Myxococcota bacterium | reverse complement strand
ACCACGACCAGCGTGTAGCGCTCCTTCAGCTCCTGCATCAGCTCCTCGATCTTTGCGGTCGCGATGGGATCGAGGGCGGAGCAGGGCTCATCGAGCAGAATCACTTCGGGCTCGATCGCAATCGCCCGCGCGATGCACAGGCGCTGCTGCTGGCCACCGGAGAGGCCGAGGGCGCTCTCGTCGAGCCGATCCTTCACCTCGTCCCAGAGCGCCGCCCCGCGCAAGCTCCGCTCCACGATCTCGTCGAGCAGGCTGCGCCGAGTGACTCCGTGGATGCGGCAGCCGTACGCCACGTTCTCGAAGATGCTCTTCGGGAATGGATTCGACTTCTGAAACACCATGCCGATCCGCGCCCGCACCTGCGAAACGTCGACCTCGTTGCCGTACAAGCTCACGCCATGGAAACGCAGCGCGCCGTCGATGCGTACCACGTCGATCAGGTCATTCAGCCGGTTGAAGCAGCGCAGGAGCGTCGACTTCCCACAGCCCGAAGGTCCAATGAAGGCCGTGATCTTCTTTTCCGGGATTTCAAGCGTGATCGCGTCGAGGGCAAGGGTGTTGCCGTACCAGAGCGAGAGCTGCTCGGCGGCCAGCACCGGCTTGTCCACGCGCGGTACCGGAGCCTCCGGGTCATCCATCAGGATCTCCACGCCTGTCGCCTTGGGCGAGAGCCGCATGATCGCGCCCTCCTCAGATGCTGCGGGTCGCATACTTCTCGCGCAAGTGGTTCCGCACGAGGATGGCGACGAGGTTGCTGGCGAGCACCACAGCGATCAGGAGCAACGCCGTAGCGAAAACGAGGGGCTTGGCAGCCTCCACGTTCGGGCTCTGAAAGCCTACGTCGTAGATGTGGAATCCCAGATGCATGAACTTTCGTTCAAGATGCAGGAACGGAAAGTTCCCGTCGATCGGGAGCGCCGGAGCGAGCTTGACCATGCCCACGATCATGAGGGGCGCCACCTCGCCCGCAGCGCGCGCGAGGGCGAGGATCATCCCCGTGAGGATGCCCGGAGCAGCGGCCGGAATCACCACGCGCCAGAGTGTCTCGAACTGGGTGGCTCCCAGGGCGAGGGAGCCCTCACGGGCGATCTGGGGCACCGCGGCGAGCCCCTCCTCGGTGGCCACGATCACGACGGGCACCGTGAGCAGCGCGAGCGTGAGGCTCGCCCACAGGATGCCGCCCGTGCCAAAGGTGGGCGTGGGCAGTGCTTCGGGATAGAAGAGCTGGTCGATCGTGCCCCCCACCAGGTAGACGAAAAAGCCGAGGCCGAACACGCCGAAGACGATGGACGGGACGCCGGCCAGGTTGTTCACGGCGATGCGGACGAGCCGAACGAGAACGCCGCCTCTTGCGTACTCGCGCAGATACACTGCGGCGATGACGCCGAATGGCGCGACGAAGATTGACATCAAGAGCACCATCATCACGGTTCCGAAGATTGCGGGGAAGATTCCGCCTTCGGTGTTGGCTTCCCGCGGCTCTCCGCTCACGAACTCCCAGACGCGGGAGAGATACAGCTTCGCGGCTCCAGCGAGGCCCAGGGCGTTGGGGCGGACGGCGCGCACGACATCGCCGACCGGGAACTCGCGCTCGACACCGTCGGCGGTCTCGACGACAAGAGTCTCCGCGAGAAAGGCAGCGCGCTTCTCGCCCAGGCGTGCCGCCAGGCTCGCATAGGCGGTTTGCTGCATCGCCCGCTCGCCGGACAGCGCTTCTGTCCTGCGCGCGCGCTCCGCGTCGGGCAAG
>DAIOWK010000497.1:0-1763 GCA_036758525.1 Myxococcota bacterium | reverse complement strand
TCGTGGCGCGCGAAATCGTTGCGGACCATGAAGGCGAGATCGACGTCGCGAGCGAACCTGGAGAAGGCACGGAGTTTCGGATCCGGTTCCCCGCCCTCGCGCCCTCCCCCTAGCCGCGAGGCGGCGGGGGGAGGTAGGCGACCCGCAAGAGGTTGGCTTCCGTGACCAGCCCGACAAGCCGCGGTCCACGGGGCGAGTGGGTCGTGACCGGCAAGCAGCCGAGCCGGAGTGCGAGCATGCGGGTGGCCGCGGCCTCCAGCGAGCTTTCCGGTGGGATCGTGATCTCTGTGCGTACCAGGGGCTCGATCGTGAGGGTGCCGAGGGCGTCGGCGGCGCCCGCTCCGAGCCCCTCGCGGAGCCTTGCCAAGGAGGCATCGAGGAGCTCGCGGTGCGACACGAGGCCGACCACGACTCCGTTCTCCACGATCACGAGATGGCGCAGGCGCGCAGAGCGCATGAGCCTCTCCGCGTCGCTGAGGGTTGCGCCTCGGGGCGCCGTCACGACGTCCCGGAGCATCACCTCTGCCACTCTCAGAGCGTCCGTCGAGTTCATTCGCCCCCGCTTTCCCCGGACGAGCCGCTTCGTGCAGGGACCGTGCCGCACAGGTCGGTCATGAAGCGCCCGCTGAAGGGGTTTTGGCCAGGAGACTGAGGCTGATCGCCCCGAGGATGCTTCCCGTGCGGGGTGAGGTGTCACGTGACGTCGGATGCCCCATACTGTGGCAAACCGACCCATCGAACCGCGCGGAGGGCCTTCGGGAAGGCTCCTCGGGTCGGCACGCTCCGTGCTCTAGGGGGATCGTCATGGAGCAGACAGGTTGCGTGCTTGTAGTCGACGACGACTCCGCGATGCGCGAGATGCTGGTTTCCCTCCTGGAGGACCATGGCTTTCAGGCCAGCGCCGCGGCCAGCGCCGAGGAGGCGGTCGAGAAGGTTCGAGAGACCGAGTTCGACGCCGTCGTCTCCGATATCCGGATGCCCGGAAAGACGGGGCTCGACCTCCTCGGGCAGCTGCGGGAGATCCGGGCGGAGATGCCGGTCATTTTGATGACCGCGTTCGGCAGCATTGATTCCGCCGTGGAGGCGATGCGTGCCGGTGCCTTTGACTACATCACCAAGCCCTTTAAGCGCGACGAGGTTCTGGTCGTCCTCGAGCGCGCCTTCGAGCGCCGCGCCTTGGAAGAGGAAAACCGCCGCCTGCGCCGCGCAGTCGATCAGACCAGCTCGTTCGGCGATCTCATCGGAACGAGTCCAGCGATGCGCGAGATCTTTGCGCTCATCCGCAAGATTGCCGAGAACCGCAGCAGCGTGCTCATCACCGGCGAAAGCGGGACCGGCAAGGAACTCGTCGCTCGAACGATTCACTTCTCGGGATCGCGCCGCGAGGCTCCCTTCATCCCTATCAACTGCACCGCCATACCCGAGGGACTGCTCGAGAGCGAGCTGTTTGGTCACATGCGCGGCGCTTTCACGGGAGCCATCGCATCCAAGCGGGGACTCTTCGAGAAGGCAAACGGGGGCACGCTCTTCCTCGACGAGATCGGAGACATGGGCCTCGGCCTTCAGGGCAAGCTCTTGCGCGTGCTGCAGGATCGCGAGATCCGCCCTGTGGGCTCCACGCAGTCCGTGCGGGTGGACGTTCGGATCATCGCGGCGACGAACAAGGACCTTCGCGCAGAGATGGAAGCGGGCCGTTTCCGGCGCGATCTCTTCTACCGCCTGAACGTCATTCCCATCCACATTCCTCCGCTGCGCGAGCGCCC
>DAIOWK010000496.1:0-1778 GCA_036758525.1 Myxococcota bacterium | reverse complement strand
AGGGTCTCGTAGGTTCCCTGCTCCACCAGATGACCGGCTTCGAGCACGAGCAAAATGTCGGCACGCCGCACCGTCGAAAGCCGATGTGCGATCACGAAGGTCGTGCGCCCCTTCATCGCGCGCTCGATGCCCCGCATCACAAAGGCCTCGGTCTCCGCGTCAAGGGCCGAGGTCGGCTCATCGAGGATGAGGATGCGCGGGTCCTTGAGGAGCGCGCGGGCGATCGTGATTCGCTGCATCTGACCCTGGGAGAGGGCTTGGCCCTCCGGACCCACAGGTGTCGCCATGCCCTGGGGCAGAGTGGCGACGAACTGCAGCACTCCTGCGAGCTCCGCGGCATGCTGCACCTCTTCAGGCGTGGCGTCGGGCCTGCCGTAGCGAATATTCTCCTCGAGCGTTGCGGGAAAGAGAACCGGCGACTGCGGCACGATGCCGATGGTGGCGCGAAGTGCACGCACCTGAAGCTCCCGCAGGTCGGCGCCATCGAGCCGCACGCAGCCGTGCACGGGATCGTAGAAACGCGGGAGCAAGGACACGAGGGTGCTCTTGCCCGCACCCGTCGGGCCGACGAGCGCGACGAGCGCGCCGGCCGGCGCCTCAAAGGACACGCCTTCGAGGCTGAAGGCGCGAGCATCCCCGGCGCCGTACGCGAAGCCCACGTCCTCGAAGCGCACCTCGCCACGCACCGCGGCTAGGGGGCGTGCGTTGGGCGCGTCCTTCACCTCGGGCTCGGCATCGAGGATTTCGAACACCCTGCGCGCTCCGGCTGCGGAGCCCTGAATCAGGCCCATGGTTTGCGAAATCGAGTTGATGGGGCCGTAGAGGGACGCCAGATAGGTCACGAACACAATGATGTCGCCGGCCGAGAGTGTACCTTTGAGCGCGAGCCGACCGCCGGCGTAGAGCACCCCGGCGGTGCCGAGCGCGATCAGAACGTTCACGATCCCCGAGTAGCTGGTTTCGAACACGTAGAGCCGAAACGCGGAGCCCAGGGCCCGTGAGGAGGCATCCATCACGCGCTCGCGTTCCCGCGCTTCGGCGGTAAAGGCCTGCACGACCTGAATCGCCCCGACGCCGCGCTGCGTCTCCGAGAGGAATCGGCTCTCGGTCTCGCGCTGTTCCGTGGCGAGGCTCGTGATGCGCCGTCCCACGGTACGGATCGTCAAGAAGAGGAGCGGTGCCACTGCAAGGAAGATCCCGGCGAGGAGCGGGTTCATGCGGATCATGACGACCGTCATTCCGACCAAAAGCACGACCGCGGTGACAAACGGGAACAGACCGTTCATTGCCATCGACTGCACGGCGTAGGTATCGAAGGCCACCCGATACACGAGATCCTGGCTCGGTCGCCGCCCGAAGAAGCCGAGGGACATGCGCTGAAGGTGCGCCAAGAGCTGCGCCCGCAGGTCGCTCACCATGCGCTGGCCAATGCCGATAGTGAGGCGGTTTAGGTAAACGCCCAACAACGCAAGGGTTCCCTGGAGCGCGAGGAGGCCCAGGCAGGCCGCTGCAAGAAGCGCTTCGGAATCCAGACCGCGCGCCCAGGGGAGCGCGAGGGGCTTCCCGCCCAGCACCTCGTCGACCACAATCTTGAGGGGCCAGGGTTTTCCGATCTCGAGGACAGCGCTCAACGCGACGAGCGAGAGCGCCAGAACGAAACGCGCCCGGTGGGGCCGCAGGTAGCGGCCAACGCGGCGGTAGATGCTCATCAGCCCTGAGGCAGGGTCCCGGTGCGCTCGGGCCGCAGCGGGTCTAGCGGCAGCGACTGGAAGGTGATC
>DAIOWK010000495.1:0-1821 GCA_036758525.1 Myxococcota bacterium | reverse complement strand
GCTCGACGATGATGTCCGTCACACGTTCTTCCAGCGCCATTCACCCCACCTCCGCAGGCACCTGACCTCTCCCCAGGCGCCGACGGCCATCATCCTAACCGGAGCCGACGACTAGCTCCACGGCGGCGTCGAGTTCCTGCAGCGATTCGAGGCTTCGCCGTGCCAGGCGCGGCGCGATCCGGGCCACAAGACCCGTCAGTACCCGGCCCGGACCCACCTCGAGCACCCGCGTCACACCGGATTGGGCAAGCCCCCGGACAAGCTCGGTGAATCGAACCGGCGCTGTCACCTGGGCATGCAGGAGCGGCGCAATGCGCGCCGCGGAAGCATTCGGCGCGGCTTCGACGTTGCTGAAGACCGGCGGAACCGGGTCGCTAAAGGAGACCCGCGAGAGCTCTGGGAGAAGCTTCTCGGCCGCGGGCGCCATCAGGGGGCAGTGGAATGGGGCGGATACGGGAAGCGCCAGTGTGCGGCGGGCACCGGCCTCGCGGGCGCGTACGCAGGCCACCTCCACCGCGATCGTCTCGCCGGCGATCACGGTTTGGTGGGGACCGTTGTAGTTCGCGGGAGCAACGATTCGGCCGGTCTCCCTGCGGGCCCTCGCACACGCCTGCTCGGCCACTTCGGGCCCGCAGCCGATCACGGCTGCCATCGCGCCGCGCCCTTCGGCCACGGCCTCCTGCATGAAGCGTCCCCGCGCGTGGACAAGACGCACGGCATCATCAAGCGCCAGGGCTCCGCTCGCTACGAGCGCGCTGTACTCGCCAAGGCTGTGCCCGGCGACAAACGCCGGGCGCAGCGCCACCCGTTCCTCGAGCGCACGGAGGAGCGCCACGCTCGTGGCGAGGATGGCGGGCTGTTGGAGCTCGGTGCGGCGCAGGTCTTCTTCGGGGCCCTCAAAGCACAGGCGGGAAAGTGGAAAGGAGAGTACTTCGTCCGCGAGGTCAAAGACGGCCCGGGCGCCTGGCGATGCCTGGTAGGCGTCGCGGCCCATACCGACCTCTTGAGAACCCTGTCCGGGGAATAGGAGCGCCAGCATGATTGCGCTTATTCCTCTTCCGTCTGGACCACCTCGCGACCGCGGTAGGTGCCACAGTTCGGGCAAACGCGGTGCGGTGCCTTGGGGGTTCCGCACTGCGCGCACTTTGAACGTGCCGGAGCGCGCAGCGCATCGTGGGTGCGGCGCTTGTACTTCTTCATGCGCGAGGTCTTGCCCTTGGGAACTGCCATCAGCCTTCTCCTTCGGTCTTTGTGCCGCGCAACCCGCGGAGCACAGCGAAGGGAGAGCTAGGGCTCACCTCTTCGCAGCCGCACGATTCGACGTTGCGATCCGCACCGCAGCGCGGACATAGCCCCCGGCAATCCTCCCGGCACAGCGGCTGCACGGGAATCGCGAGCGTGATCCATTCCAAGAAGAACGCCCCGAGGTCGATCTCCCGCCCGCGAAACCATCCCGTCTCGAGCTCGTCCACCAGACACAGTCCGTCCCGCGCCAGGGCTGCCGCTGCCTGCGGATCTGCCGGAACCCGTTCTCCGGCGGGCTCGAGGATCAGACGAAACAACTCACGGAGCGGCTGACAATAGCGCGCGAGGCAGCGGCTGCACCCAAGAGCAAGTTCCCCAAAAATGGTGCCCTCCAGGTAGACGTCGGCGCCCATGCGATGGGCTGCCACCTCGAACTGGAAGGACTTGGGGCTCGCCTGCTCGAGCTCAGGGAGAGTTGCCTGTGCCTGGCGCCACCACGCCGGCTCGGCGTCGAACCGGTGGTGGGTCGGGCTCTCGCTCAGGCGATCGAGCAGGATCTTCATCGCGGGCCCGCCA
>DAIOWK010000494.1:0-1842 GCA_036758525.1 Myxococcota bacterium | reverse complement strand
GAACCAGGCCACATCAGCGCGGCGGGCTTCGGCCCCCAGTTCCCCGTTGCTTCCAATGACACTCCGGAAGGACGTCGGATGAATCGGCGCATCGAGATCGAGCTGCGGCCCGCCGCAAGCGCCGGGCTGCAAGGCGGCGCTCCCGAACCGCGATAGAACGGCCTAGCATGCGGCCGATGACCCGCCCGCTCCTCCTCGCTGTCCTGCTGGGAGCCGCTTCGGCCGCGGCGCAGGGGGTCTCCCCGGCGGTCGCGGCGCCTCCGGCCGGGGGGGGGGCCCCGGTTCGCATCCGGATCGAGTCGCCACGCTCCGGAGAGCCGGTGCAGAACAAGGTGCACCTCGCGCCGATCCGCGGGAGCGCAGAGGCCGAGGGCCAAGGCTCCGCCGACTTCGACGTGATGGTCGTGATCGACGTCTCTGAGTCCACCGAATGCGCGAGCGGCGTGGACGTCAACCACAATGGCGTCGTGGGTTTCGATCCCCACAACGAGCTCGTGCCCCCGGGTACCTATCCCGAAGACGTCTGCTCGACGGATCCCGGCGACTCGATCTTCGCCGCGGAAGTCACCGCGGCGCGCTCGCTCATCCAGAGCCTCGATCCAAAACGCGTGCGCGTGGGCATCATCACCTTCTCCGGCGATGTGGACCCGGTGACCGGCGAGCAGGCGCGGCCCGGCCAGAAGGATGCCTGGCTCGAGCTCCCCCTCACCAACGACTTTGCCCGTGCCTACAACGTTTTGGCGGGCATCTACGCCCGGGGACCCCACGGCGCCACGGATTTCGCCGCGGGCATCCGGCTTGCGATCACTGAGCTCTCCGCGCTCACGGGCTCCCAGAGCCCAGCGCGCCCGAATGCCCGGAAAATCATGCTGTTCCTGACCGACGGCATCCCCACCTTTCCGATCGGCAAGGGCATCGTGATGGATCCCGGCGACATCGACGCAGCGCTCAACGCGGCGCGGCTCGCCCATACCGCAGGGATCACGATCAATACCTACGGGCTTGGCCCGGAAGCGTTGGCGGACCAGCGCACCGTGACGGAAATGGCGCGCATCACGCTCGGGACCTACACGCCGGTGAAGAACCCCGGCGACATCGTCGCGATTCTCCAGGGTGTTTCGTTCGCAAACATCGAAGACGTCGTCGTCACGAACCTCACCACGGGAGACTTCTCCACGGACGTGCGGCTTTTGCCCGACGGAAGCTTCACTGGGTTCGTGCCGGTGAAGGAGGGCAAGAATCGGGTGCGGGTCACGGCGCTCGCCACCGACGGCACGCGGGGCAGTGTGGAGCTCGACCTCACCTTCAAAGTCGCGGAGCTCTCCGACCGGGAGCTCGCGCTCGAGCTCGAACGGATCCGCGACCGCAACAAGGAGCTCCAGCTTCTGCTGGAACGCAAACGGATCGAGGAGTTCCGGGAGAGCGAGAAACAGCGCAAGGAGCTCGAGGTCCGGCCCGACGGCGCGGCGAACCCGTGAAGGCGTAATCCGGCGTTGCTCGCCTAGAGCGGCACCAACGCGGGGTCTGCGACCTCGCGCCGCACCAGCTTTCCGTTCTCGAAGTACGAGGTGACGTCGATCTTGCCGTCGCCGTTGGTGTCTTCCTCGCGCTTCACGATCACCGTCTTTCCATTCTGCTGAGCGAATGTCTCGAAGGTGTCGGCCTTGCCTTTGCCCTTGGTGTCTCGCTCGATTCGCGTCACCACTTCGCTACCGCCATCGGCGACAGTGTAGTAGGTCCAGGTGTCGATGCGGCCATCGTGATTCTGGTCCTCTTCGGAACGCACACGCTTGCGGTTCTGGTAGTAGACCACGAGATCGATATTGCCGTTGTGCTGCGTGT
>DAIOWK010000493.1:0-1858 GCA_036758525.1 Myxococcota bacterium | reverse complement strand
CGCCTTCTGGGCCGCGCGGGCGAGCTGGAGCGAATCGCCGACCACGTCGGCCAAGTCCTGGATCTCGGATTCTTGGTAGTAGTGTGCAAGCAGGATGGCGTTGCGCTCGCGCTTTAGGCGGAGGATCGCCTCCTCGAGCTCCTCGGGGAAATCATCCTTCCGAGCGACGGCGGCTGCGCTCATTTTCGAAAGTTTAGCGCGCCCCCGGCGCGGGCGGGGTCTCGGGGCCCGGACCAATCAGAAGCGTGCTCACCCCGTGCGTCTCCCGGCGAACAGTGCACACGCGCGTGCCGGTCTTCTGTCCCCGGCGCACTTCGGACACCTCGAAGCCGGCCGCCGCGAGTCTCGCCCGCGCCGCGGACACGTCCTCGGTACGCCAGGCGAGCCCTGTCGCACGGTCGGGTGCGCCCTGGTCCGGCGCTCCCGCGAGCTGGCCGGCGAGCTCGACCGTAATGCCACCCACACGGAAGAACAGAAGGCGTAGCCCGCGCCGCTCGAAGCGGCGGTCGAGGGCCAGTCGCAGCCGGAGCCCGTCGCGATACAGCGCCGCCGCAGCGTCGAGATCGGCGCTTGCGATGACGACATGATCGAGCCCGGTGACAATCTCCGCTTCGGGACCATCTGGGACTGCGACCGGGAGTGCCTCGGGCGGCGAGCGATGCTCGACGGCGAACATGACAATGCCCCGCGTCGCGCTCGTCGGGAGCCGGACGCTTCGCCAGGTGCGCACCGCTCCGCTCGCTGAATCGCGGCCCATTCCTTCACCAGGTTCCGCGGCGGGGAGACCGGACGCGCGAAACTCCGCAGCGCACGCCGCTGCGTCGGAGGTGCCAAAGGCCAGACCCAAGATGCCCTCCCCCTCAAGGGCAAGGCGGGTGCGCAGGGCCTCCGCCAGCGTCCCGCCCCCGTCCGGGGCGAGCAGCTCGAGGGAGGTGTTCGAGAGGTGAAACAGGCTATTTGCGGTGCCGAGGATGGGATGGGTGCCCCGCCAAGAAGGGGCTCGGCCGAGCAGCCGGCGATACGTCGCCGTCGCGATCTCGAGATCCCTAACCGCGATCACCACGTGGTCGAGAGAGGTCAGCACCGAGGGAGGTTGCCACACTCCCGATGGAACAGTCTTGCCGCGGGGAGGAAAGTTTTTTCCAGGACGGGCGGCGGCGCTCCGGCCACAGGCTCGACGGAAAAGGAGAAGAACTCGGGAAACCAGCTACTTGATGGTGTCTCGCAAGCCTCCTCGAAGCCGGCACATGGCTTGCACCAGAGAACTCACGGTCTGGGTCTCTCGGGGAAGGGGTACCCAAACTCGATGGTGTTTGTCGCCATCGGTTGACATGGGGCTGAACGGCATTTCGATCGCATCGCTGTACGCGGTCGTCCAGAAATTGCTGGGCGGCCGCGTCGCGCTTCTAGAGATCCCAGAAGAAATCTTTGTTGGTGAGCTCGGGTGCCGCAACCTTCGCCTGCCGCGGAGCAAGGCCGGGGAGATCCTCGCCGCTTCGGGCAAGAAGAGCCAGCTGTTCCTCGAGATCTCGCGTCTCGTTTTCCCAGTATTCGCCAGTCCCAAAATGTGGGAACGCCGACGGAAAGGCCGGGTCGTTCCAGCGCCGGGCGATCCAAGCCGCGTAGCGCACAAAACGCAATGCCCGGAGCGGCTCCACGAGGCGAAGCCAACGGCGGTCAAAGCTGCGGAACTGCTCATAGGCGTCGATCAAGAGCGCGCGCTGCCGCGCGCCCTCGCGGTCGCGCCCGGGAAGGAGCATCCAGACGTCCTGCACCGCCGGGCCGATCACGAAGTCGTCGAAATCGAGAAAGAACCATCCCTCCCTTCCGTGAAGGAGGTTTCCGAAGTGACAGTCGC
>DAIOWK010000492.1:0-1877 GCA_036758525.1 Myxococcota bacterium | reverse complement strand
CGAGACCGGGGTAGACGAGCGCCTCGGCGGGTCTCATGAGCTCGAGCGACTTGGAGAAGAGTCCGAAGGGATAGCGCGTGGAAATACGAAACCCTCTTAGGTGCAAGCTGCCTCGCACGGGCCAGCGAAGGCTGTAGAAGCGTCGCTCCGTTGCCCGGGGAGCGATCCGCAGCACGAAGGTGCGGCCGAGAGGGATGAAAGCGTCCGACCCGTCGGCGGCCTCTGCCAGGTCCTCGACCACGACGGCAAAGGCGGGGATGCGGCGCTGGGCGTTTGTGATGTCGAGCGCCACGAGCTGGCTCGCGTCCGCGAAGATCTCGCCAGGGAGTCTACGCTGCACCGTGATGCCCCGGAGCGCGGACTCTGACAGGACCCCGGAGAGCACCAGGAATGCCAGCATCAGGGAGAGCACCAGATAGAGCAGGTTGTTCCCTGTGTTGAGCGCCGCGAAGCCAACGCCGAAGGTGAGCACAAAGAACGCCCATCCTGCGCGGGTGGGCCGCAGAATGCGGGGCGGCCGGAGCCGGCGCGCAACGCGCCGGCTCAGAGCGGAACGGGTACCCGCTCGAGGATGTCGCGTACGATCCACTCGACCTCCTCGCTCCCGTGACGGGGACCGTTCTGCGGATCCACCACCAGTCGGTGGGAAAAGACCGCAACGGCGAGGCCCCGCACGTCTTCGGGGATGCAATAGTCCCGACCCTCACAAAGTGCGCGCGCTTGGGACGCACGGCGCAGCGCTACGGCGCCGCGCGGAGAGACGCCAAGGGAAAGCGCATCGTGTTGGCGGGTCGCATCCACGATCGCGAGCAGATACCCAGCGAGTGCGTCCTCAAACTTCACGGCTTCGGCGGCCGAGCGAAGTGCGCGAACCTCCGTCGTCGAGAGGACCGGCGCGAGACGGGGCAGCTCGGTGGACGCGGGGTCGTCGCGAAGGACCGCGATCTCGTCGGCGTGTCCCGGGTAGCCAATGCGCAGCCGCATGAGGAATCGGTCGAGCTGCGATTCCGGCAGGGGATGCGTTCCATAGTGTTCGAGCGGGTTCTGGGTGGCGATGACAAGAAAGGGCTGGGGCAGCTTGTGCGTGACGCCGTCCACACTGACTGAGCCCTCGCTCATTGCTTCGAGCAGCGCGGATTGGGTGCGTGGGCTTGCGCGGTTGATTTCGTCCGCCAGGACCACGTTGGCGAAGAGGGGCCCGCGCTGGAAGGCGAAAGCTCCCGTCGAGCGTCCCTCCTCATGTTCGGGAACGGCGGTACCTGTGATGTCGCTTGGCAAAAGGTCGCTCGTGAACTGGATTCGGCGGAAACTCGCCTCGACCGAACGAGCCAGCGCGAAAGCGAGCGTTGTCTTGCCCACGCCGGGCACGTCCTCGAGCAGCAGGTGGCCGCCTGCGATCAGTGTCTCGACGGCGCAGCGCACAACCTCGGGCTTTCCCCTTAACGCGCGTGCCACGTTGATGCACAGGCGGTCGGCGACGTCGGCAGCCTGCACTGCCGTCAGCAGTCCGAGCTGCCGCTCCCCTTCTACGCGCTCCAGCTCCTCGCGTCGCTGCGGTCGCATTGCGCTCTCTTCGGCCTTGCAGCACGCAAGCCTGAGACCGCGAGCGTTCAGCGAGACACTCCACGCACGTGCAATGCACAGGCAGGAAGGCGGCATGGATTTGCGCAAGCCAACGGCCCGATCGCAAGAATTCGAGGGACCTCGCGTGGGACTGAGATCAGGGTGTGTCCCATAGCATCTGCCTCGGATCCGCGCTGAGCGCGGCCTGCTTGGCGCGAACGATGAGCGTCGGGAGATCGCCCGCACGCACCAGCGCCTCCGCGTAGCGGGCAAGATCGCGCGTGTATGTGCCCTCCAGGGCGAGACACGCGTCG
>DAIOWK010000491.1:0-1892 GCA_036758525.1 Myxococcota bacterium | reverse complement strand
GTCCGCAGGGCGCCATTTTGGGGCCCGCCTGCCACATCGGAACCACCCGCGACCAACCCCTTGTGGAGCTGGCGGCAGATCTCGGAAACCCCCGGATTTGCATCATTTTTAGCCAGTTCCACTCTACCAGAGAAGAGGGGTGTGTCAAGCCGCACAGATCCCAGGTGCGAAGCGATCGGCACGCCCCGCAGGGCGCTGCGGACCGGAGCCATGGAGCTGGCCGGTAGGCGAGGCAGCCTCCTCCACGGCTCGCCGGACGCAGTTTGTGCCGGTGGCACACCGACCCCGAAGCCCCATGGGCACAGGCTGCTCGGCCCTTTGCCTGCCTCCTAGGTGCCACTTCGAGTGGCAATGCTGCAGGCGGGAGAGGCGTGAATTTGACGGCGGCGTCGGCCGGGCAACGGATTGCCCGCGGCGCGAGCGACCCGCCGAACTTTGCGGCATGGCGCTCCCGCGGAAGTGCTCTGCCCTGATTGGGAAAGCCTTGGGTCGCCGTGCACTTTCTGCATAGTGCGCTCATTGCTGGACCGGTTGGAGCTCGATCACGCGAACTCCCTCGGGCGGCGTGAACTTGAAGAGGCTCGCCGCGACGCGCTGGTTCGTACGAACGTTGTGGAATGCCACGCGGGTCACGTTCCCAACGAGATCGGAGACCGTGCTCTCCTCGACTTCGCCGCTCTCGCGGTCCACCACAATCTCGAGCTTCTCGTAGCTGGCCGGCTCCTTCGGCGTGAGACCGAGCGCGACGCTCGGGCCCTCACATGATTTTGCCTGCACGAGGAAGGACCGCCGCAGATCCCCCCGGCCCAGCAGGAACTGCATCGCCCCGCCCGTGAGCAAGGTCTCCCCGGCTTGCATGCGTTGCGCCTCGCGGCTCGCCGGGTCGTAGACCCAGGCCACCTCCCCGTCGCTCACCACGAGGCTCGGATTTGGCTTTTCGTAGGACCAGCGCATCTTGCCCGGCTTTTGGAACACGACCTCGCCCGAGGATTCGCTCGGCGCGTCGTGGGCAGAGCCGTGGAGTGAAGCCACGCGGGTCGTCTGCTCGAAGCGCGCGGAAAGATCCTTCACGGCTTCGTAACGTTGCTGCACGCGAGTCGCGAGCTCATCCGTGCAGTCGTGCTTGGCGGCCGCCTCCTCCGCGGCCGGCCGCGCCTGGGCCCCTGCCTCCCGCTGCGCCACGAGGCAAACGAGCAGGACCACGATCCCGAGGGCGAGGGCAAAGCCCGAGTTGCGGGTGAAGGAGCGCGTCATGGAGGGTTGGACCCCTCTTGGCTCCCGCGGATTCGAATCCACCTAATCGAGCGATCGCGCATAGACCTCGCGGGGCTTGGTGCCCTCTTGGGGGCCGATGATGCCGTCGAGCTCCATCTGCTCGACCATGCGGGCGGCGCGGTTGTAGCCGACCTTGAGCCTGCGCTGGAGGTAGGAGATCGACGCATTGCGCGTCTCGGCGACGATGGCAATCGCGCGGTCGTACATCTCGTCGACCTCACCGCCCCGCTCCTCCTTCTGCTCGCTCTCCTCCTTCATCTTGAGCAGCGTCTCGTCGAACTGCGGCTTGCCCTGATCCCGCAGGAAGGCGACGAGGCTGCTGACCTCCTTCTCCGACACGTAGGCACCGTGGATGCGCTGGAGCTTCGAGGTCCCGGGTGGGAGAAACAGCATGTCGCCTTGACCGAGCAGGTGCTCGGCGCCGTTTTGGTCGAGGATGGTGCGCGAGTCGGTGCGGGAGGAAACCTGAAAGGAGAGCCGGGCGGGGAAGTTGGCTTTGATGACCCCGGTCAGCACGTCGACGCTCGGTCGCTGGGTCGCGAGCACTAGGTGAATGCCTGCGGCACGCGCCATCTGGGCGAGTCGCTGCAGCGCCTCTTCCACGTCCCGGGCCGAGA
>DAIOWK010000490.1:0-1903 GCA_036758525.1 Myxococcota bacterium | reverse complement strand
GCTCCAACAAAGAGCGCCTGGCCCTGCTGGTTCGTGACCTGACGGGCCTAGCGCTCGATCCCCTTGCGCTGTTTGATGTTCAGGTGAAGCGCATCCACGAATACAAACGCCAGCTGCTTGCGGCGATGCACGTGATCCATGAGTACCTGGAACTCATCGAGGAGGGCAAGCCGCCGGATACGCCGCATGTGTATCTGTTTGCCGGGAAAGCGCCTCCCGATTACGTGATGGCGAAGCTGATCATCAAGCTGATCAATGGCGTGGCGCACGCCGTGAACTCCGATCCCGCGGTAAACGGTCTGCTGCGGGTGATCTTCCTCCCCGACTACCGCGTAAGTCAGGCCGAGCGGATCATTCCCGCTGCCGACCTTTCCGAGCAGATCTCCACGGCGGGCAAGGAGGCGTCAGGAACGAGCAACATGAAGTTTGCCCTGAATGGCGCGCTCACGATCGGCACGCTTGACGGTGCCAACGTAGAGATTCGAGAGGCCGTGGGTCCGGAGAACATCTACATCTTTGGGCTCCGGGTCGAGGAAGTGAGCCAGCTGCGTAAGAGCGGTGCCTATGACCCGTGGGCGTACTACCACCGGAGCGAGAATGTGCGCCGCGTGATGGACGCCATCGCCTCCGACCGCTTCTGCCCTGGCGAGCCGGGGATCTTTCGCCCGATCTGGCAACGTCTGATGGAGCAGGGGGACGAGTACTTCCACCTCGCCGACTTCGACAATTATGAAGCGACACACGCGCGCGCCTCGCTCGACTTCGTCGACGAAGAGGCCTGGGCGCGCCGCGCGATCTTGAATGTCGCTCGGGTCGGGCGCTTCTCGAGCGACCGGGCGATTCGCGAGTATGCCCGCGAGATCTGGAGGATCTCACCCGTTCTGGGCGGAGCGGTGAATCTCTAGAGGCGACCTTCGGCGTCGGGCAGCCCCGCCGTCCAGTCGCGCACGTTTCCCACGATGCGCAGGCCCTCGGCCACGCGCTCGGGGTGAAAAGTGAAGCAAGCCCCTCCCGCCTGGTTCTGGAAAGTGCGGGCATCGGGTACGCGGTCGAAATCAAAGCGGCGACCATAGGAAATCACCGCTGCGCGGCGCAGCACCTGCGCCGCCTCGGCGAGCTCCGGGTCGAGCGTCGCCTCCACCCACTCCAAGAATCCTCCGCCGGCGAGCGAGTGGCCCGCGAAGGGCGGCGGATCTTCGATGCGGGCACCGTCGATCTGCCAGCGGAGAACGGACAGGCCATCCCGATTCAAAGTCGCCTGCGTGCGCGCCCCCACGCGATCGGGCACCGCCAGCTCATAGAACCTCGAGGCTGCGCCCGAGGCGGCGAAGGTCACGGCGAGGCTCGCGAGATCAAACAGGTGGGTGCACTGTGCGCGCGGATCCGTATGGCGTGCGATCGAGCGAAGCGACCGGGTGAGGGGCATGCCCTCGAGCCGAGCGAGGGGCACCGCCGCTGCCGGGCATGTCGCCCAGGGGATCCGGCGGGCGGCGCCTTCGAGTTTCGAGACCCGCACAGCGTCGTGCTCGAGACGGACACTGAAATCATGGAAGTCGTCGACGAGGGTCCCGCGGACTACGCGGCCTTCGGCCGCGAGGCGGATGCGCCGACGATACACGCCGCTGCCGTAGTCCGCGCGCAGGGGGACCACGCTCATCCCGTTCACGCGGCGGGCACGTGCCGCGCGATGGCAGCCGCCAGCTCTTGAAGAGCCTCCGGGTCTTGAGCGCCCTCGCCGTGCATGCGCAAGTCCTCCGTTCTGCGTCGAGGGATCAGGTGCATATGATAGTGGGGTTCGGTCTGGTTGGCGGCGGCACCGTTCGACTGGATGACGGAGAGCCCCTCAGGCACTAGCAGCGTGCTGAAAAACGCTGCCCGCCTGCTGCAATCGCATGATACAAGG
>DAIOWK010000489.1:0-1925 GCA_036758525.1 Myxococcota bacterium | reverse complement strand
GCCCGAGCTCAAACTCCAGGGGAAAGGTCGGATTGGGGATGCGCTTCACCGCGGTGGGCGGACCCGAGGAGCCGTGGCGAGCAATCAGAAAGAGGACGGCGCCCTTGGGCGCGCGCTCCACGAGCGCAGGGGCGATCGTGACTGTGCCGCGGATCGGCGGACCCAAGGTGCCCCGCTCAGCGGACGCGCCGGGAGGAGCACCCGCCATCGGACCCGCCGCAGCGGCGCTGGCCGCTCCCCCGGCTTTCGCGGCGCTTTCCTCGTCCTGCTTCGCCTGTTCCGCACCGCGCGGAAAGATCCTCGAGAGGTCGGGAGCGGCAGGCTCTTCACCCGGGACATAGGGCTCAATCTTCCGGTCGCAGCCGAGGGCTAAGGCGAGAAGGAAAAAGAGGCGGGGCGCGACGCGCATCGCTGCGACCGTAGCGCACGCCAGTGGGGCAAGCCTTGAGGACTCCTCGCGGGGAAGCGGACGCCGGGTGCGTGGGGAGACGTCGCTCAAGAGTGTTGGGACGCGAGGGACTGATCTCGCCAACTGCGCCAAGTGCGAGGCGCCGCTTTCTCAGGTTTCGGCAGCCGCCCCGATCGGCGAAGAATCCCGGAGAGAAGGACCCTCAAACCAATCCCCCGTCGGGACCGCCTGCGCCGGGACGGCCTCGACAGGGTCGAAGACCCCGCCCACCGCACGCGCGTTGTTCCCGCGCCGGGCGCGTGGTAGCGTCGTCCTATCGAGCGGAGCCTAGGGGTGGCCGGGCCGGCTGAAAGAAAGCAGCGGGCCGGGTCTGAGATGAGACCCTCCGAACCTGAACTCGTTGATGCGAGCGTAGGGAAGGCTTCTGGGAGCAAGCCCGCCCACCACCAGGGATCCGCGTCCTTAACCCGAGGAGCGCGGCGCCATGCAGCAAAGCCACGGATCGACTCGCGAGAAGGCGTACACGCTACCGCCCGTCGGTGGGAACCCATCGAGCACAGGGCAAGGCACAACTCCGGGAAGCTTTGCGCTGCGCTTTGAGCCGGGTAGTCCGGCCAGCTTCAGCTCACCCGATACCCCTGGGATGCCGCAGCCGTCGGAGAAAACGGCGTGGGATTTCATGCCGGCGGATTGGACGATGGTCCCGGGGAGCGGGGGAAGAACCTGGAGGGCCCCGGAGGGCTTTGTACCGGTCACCCAGCTCGAATACGCGCGCCTTGGCGAGATCACTCCGGAGATGCGGCGGGTCGCCGCACGGGAATCTCACCTCACTCTGGAGATGGTGCGCTGCGAAGTCGCGGCCGGTCGCATGGTGATCCCCGCGAACAAAGTCCACCTCGGCTACCGACTGGATCCGATGTGCATCGGCCGCGCGAGTCGAACCAAGGTGAACGCGAACATGGGCGCTTCCCCGATCGCAAGCTCCTCCGACGAGGAGGTGGAAAAGCTGCGCTGGGCCGAGCGCTGGGGCGCCGACACCGTGATGGATCTCTCCACCGGCGGCAACCTCGATGAGTGCCGCACGGCCATAGTGCAGAACAGCACGGTCCCCGTCGGCACAGTGCCGATCTACTCGATGATCATCGGACGGCGGCTCGAGCAGCTCGACGACGAGGCCATTCTTTCGATGGTCGAGCGGCAAGCCGCGCAAGGAGTCGATTACTTCACCATTCACGCGGGCGTGCTTCGCGAGCACTTGCCTTACGTCAAAGACCGCCTGATCGGAATCGTCAGCCGAGGCGGCTCGCTTTTGGCGAAGTGGATGCTCGTGCGCGACCGGCAGAATCCGATGTACACCCTTTGGGAAGACATCTGCGACGTCATGCGGCGGTACGACGTCTCGTTCTCGATCGGCGACGGCTTGCGGCCGGGTGGCCTGGCCGATGCGACCGACCGCGCGCAATTGGCCGAGCTCAACACGCTGGGCGAGTTGACCGAGCGGGCGTGGCGCAAGGGC
>DAIOWK010000488.1:0-1935 GCA_036758525.1 Myxococcota bacterium | reverse complement strand
AGCGTATTCAAGAAGACGCTCTTGCCCGTGCCCGTGGCCCCTGCCACCAGCAGGTGGGGCATGCGTGCCAGATCCGCCTCCACGGGGTTCCCGAAGATGTCCTTGCCGAGGGCCAAGGTGAGGCGCGATGAGCTCCCGCGGAACGACTCCGACTCGAGCAGGTCCCGGATGTAGACGATTTCGCGCTCCGAGTTCGGGACTTCGATCCCGACCACCGACTTGCCCGGGAGCGGTGCGATGATCCGCACCGAGAGCGCGCGCAAGGCCAAGGAGAGATCGTCCGCCAGGTTCACGATTCGGTTCACCTTGACGCCCGACTCGGGTTCGAACTCATACATCGTGACGACGGGGCCTGGGTGCACGGTTACGACGCGTCCCCCGACCCCAAAGTCCTTGAGCTTCTTTTCGAGGATCCGCGAGTTCATGATGAGGCTCTCGCGGTCGTAGGTGCGGGCGGTCGCGGGGGGCTTCTGGAACAGCGAAATGTCGGGCGACTCAAACGGGCTCCCGGCCCTGCTCTCGGAGAAGACGAAGGTTTCCTGGCGCGGTGTCGCCTTCTCGTGTCGCTCCACGGAATGGTCGACGATCGCGGGTTCGGCGCCCTTGCCGCGGCGTTCCGGTCGCTCTCGCTCGGTGGCAGGGCGCAGGGCCGCGGCGGAGAAGGCCTCGGGTCCTGCGGCCGCGATGGCTACGGCCCCCTCGGACTCCGCCCCGAGCTCGGGCTCCCGCATCTTCTCGACCCGGGCGCGTCGCGCCCGCCGCTCCCGCCAGACCTGAAACGCGCGCACCGCCTCGCGCGCACGCAGCGCGCCCTCGCGCAGCCCCTGTGCCACCACGCGCAGAACGGAAATGGCGCCGCGGCCGGTCGTTCCGGCGGCCGCGGCCACCGCGGCCAGCACCGTCGATGCGGCAACCCCCGTCACCGCGAGGAGACTTGCCGCGAGCAGGAGCAAGTTCACGAGCAGCGCGCCCCAGCGGCTTAGAAGCGTGCCTTCGACCGAGGCCAGAAGATTGCCGAGGGCGCCACCCGAGACTTCGCTAAAGCGCAGCCGCGAAAGCTCGTGGAGCAGCACCGGCAGCGTCGCGAGGGCGAGCAAGAGTCCAACGCCACCCAGCCAAAGACGCAGGGGGATGGTCGAGAGCCGGCGACCCACGACGAGATACGAGCCCACGAGGGCAAGTGCCAGCACTGGCACGACCGCGGCCCAACCGATCCCGCGGACAAGGCCCCCCGCCAGCGCGGCTCCGAAGACGCCTCCCGCGTTGGTCACGCGCACCCAGCGCAAAATGGGATCCACGGGTGTGTAGGTCGCAATCGACGCGGCGGCGAGGACGGCAAGCCCCAAGAGCCCGATCCCAAACGACTCCCGCGCCAGGCGACCCATCAGGGTCGCAGCGAAACTGCCGCGGGCCGCGCGAGCGGAGGCCCTAGCCATCTGCGTGCACACGGAAGATCGACGTAAAATCCACGTCCCTCACCCCCTTGGGACGGGCAATGGCGCGAGGGTATCCGGGCGAGAATCGATGCGTCAAGCCGCGCTTCAGAGCGCCTTTCTGGCTCCGCGCGCTTGACGCTCGACAGGCTGGGCGAGATCATGGGATCTTACCCCCCAAACCCGACTGATCCTCGACGGAGAGAACCCATGGCAGGCGTGAACAAGGTGATCCTGATCGGCAATCTCGGCCGCGATCCCGAACTCCGCTACACGCAGGGCGGCCAGGCGGTGGCGAATTTCACGCTCGCGACCACCGAGAACTGGACCAATAAAGGGGGAGAGCGCGAGGAACGGACCGAGTGGCACCGCATTGTCGCTTGGGGGCGGACGGCGGAGCTGTGCGCGCAGTACCTGGCCAAGGGGCGCACGGTGTACATCGAAGGACGGCTGCAAACGCGCGAGTGGGAGAACAAAGAAGGCCAAAAGCAGCGCACCACGG
>DAIOWK010000487.1:0-1946 GCA_036758525.1 Myxococcota bacterium | reverse complement strand
GGCAGGAACGCGCCGAATCTGGGGGGGAAGACCCGCCCGCGTTCCAAAAACTCTGTGAAGCTCCCTGGGCTTTTTCCTTTCGATGCGCTCGTAGTCTCGGGCTTTTCAAAAGTGGGGACCAGCGTCCCGACACATGAACGAGCAATCCACGTGCCATTAGACCAGGGTAAAACCCGATGGGCAAGCCCGACTGCAGCTAGCCATCTTCAAACAGCTTTTGCCTAGATACAAGCGGCAATGTGCAGCTCTTCGTCTGAGGGAGGAGGGAAACGATTTTCCCTTTGTGGAAAGAAAGGTTCACCGATCCGTCCCGAGGGGGCAGATTGCCGGCTTTTCCACACACAGCCCGATTCGACCTTCTTCGGAGCCCTCGTGAGATCAGGACCGGGGGGCGCCCTCCCGGGCGATGCCGGCCACGTAGCTCCGCAGGGCGCTCAGCGCATTCTCCGTGGTAGGCGAGCCGAACTGCAGCGCGAAGCCTGAGTGCTCTCCGATTTCTCGCCGTGTCACCCGGCCGGAGAGGCGAAGGAACGCTGTCTCCCCCGGAAGCTCCAACAGAAGATGGGCCTCCACCCCCACCGGGGGAGGATCAGGGGAGAACAAGAAAATGCCCCGCGCGGAGAGGTCGCGCGTACGCAGAAAGACCTGGCGCTGCGAGTCCTCGTAGGCCGCCGCGAGCGCCGCCTGCACGCGCTCCGCGGCGCGCCGTTCGCGGAGGTCCTGGGCCGGCACTGTCATGGTCGTCCTGGCACGATCCACCACTTGCCCTCGACACGCTCCCAGCGGTCTTCGCGCTCCAAGGAGGTGCTCCAGAACCGCAGAGGCTTTGAGTTCAATCCCACGAAGCGGTAGCGCACACGGGCCTTTCCCGGTGCGTCGAACAGGAACTCGCGCACCTCGCCCTCGAGCGGGCGATTCTTCTCGAAGTGCGCCTCGGTGAGTGCCTCCGCGAGAGCGGAATAGTAGTCCGAGTACTGGGCGTCGGTCTGGAAGTACTCGCGAAGCACCCGGTCGTTGAAGGTCGCGATCGTGTTCACGCGCCGGCGGGTCAGGCGTCCATAGAAGGCATCGGCTCGCGTCTGAAAGTCGACGATCGCAGGATCGTTCACAATCTCAACTCCGAAGGAGGGGTCGGCCGTCGGGCCGGCGTCGCCCCGGCACGCGACGAGGGCGAGGAGAGACAGAGCGAAGGTCGCCCTCAAGAGACGGCTCGCGCCGCTCAACGTCGCTCGCCCCCACGAGCCTGAACGCGCCCCTCTACTTCCGCCTGCGCGGCAGCCAGGCGCGCCACGGGCACTCGGTACGGTGAGCAAGACACGTAATCGAGGCCCGCCCGCGCGCAGAACTTCACACTCTTCGGGTCGCCGCCGTGTTCCCCGCAGATCCCGACCTTCAAATCTTTTCGCGTCTTGCGACCGTTCTCGACACCGATTCGGATCAGGGCGCCGATTCCTTCCTCGTCGATCGAGACGAACGGGTCATCTTCGAGAATCCCCTGGTCAATGTAGGCGCCGAGGAATTTCCCCGCGTCATCGCGAGAGAGCGCGTAGGTCATCTGCGTAAGATCATTCGTGCCAAAGGAGAAGAAGTCCGCGTGACGCGCGATGGCTTCGGCCACGATACATGCCCGCGGCACCTCGATCATGGTACCGACCGTCGGCCGCACCTTTACACCCGGGTGCTCACGCAGCACGGACGAGATTTCCTCCTCGATCAGCGGGCGCAGCATCTCGAGTTCCCCCACGTGGGCGACGAGGGGGATCATGATCTCGGGCTGAACCTTCGCACCGGACTCGGCCACTTCGCATGCGGCTTCAGCGATCGCGCGGACCTGCATGCGATAGATCTCGGGGAAGGTAATGCCGAGGCGACAGCCGCGGTGCCCAAGCATGGGATTGAACTCCTTCAGGGAGTCGATCATCCCCCGGACCTTTGCCGTGTCGCTC
>DAIOWK010000486.1:0-1948 GCA_036758525.1 Myxococcota bacterium | reverse complement strand
CACCGAGAGCAGCCACTTATGGCCATCGGCGGAGAGGAAGTCGATCCCACAAGCCTCTACGTCGAGGGGAAGGCAGCCGAGGCTCTGAATCGCATCCACACAGAAAAGCACGCCACGCTCCCGGCACAGCCGCCCGAGGGCCGGGAGATCCTGGCGGAACCCGCTCCCGAACTCAACGGAAGACAGTGCCAGGAGCCGCACCGAAGGTGCTCGCAGCGCATCCTCGACCCGGTCGAGGGGGAGCCGTCCGGACTGCCCGCGCAGCATGACCGTCTCAACGCCGCGCCCCCGGAGCGCCCACCACGGGTAGACGTTCGATGGGTACTCAAGGTCGCACGTCACGACCCGATCGCCTGGGTGCCAGTCTAGTCCCGCCGCCACGAGCCCGAGCCCTTCGGTCGTGTTCTTGACGAACGCGATCTCCTCGGGTTTTCCCCCGATCAGGGTCGCGGCGCGCCCCCGTACGCGCTCAATTTCTGCCTCGTAGAATTTCTCGTACGCAAAGGCCCCGCGATGCACGGCTTCGGCCGCGAAACGCTGGAGCGCTTCCTCGACGCGCGTCGAGATCGGCGCCACGCCGGCATGATTCAGGTACACGAGCTCCTTGGTCACGGGAAAGAAGCTCCGGGTGCGCTCCCAGTTCACCGGCAGCTCTCGCGCAACTGACGCGATTCAATCTCGCGCCCCTGCCGTCCGATGAAGAGATGGTGACCAAGGAGGGCCCGCCGGGAGGGCGCGGGATGCGGGAGGCCGGCATGCAAGCGCAACGGCTGCTCGATTGCGGAGAGCGCGGCATCCACCTGCTCTTCGACACGCCTCTGATCGCCGAGGCTTTCGGACAGGATGTGAAAAGCCTGCGTCGGATCGTGGATGAGCATCTCGAAGAGATCCAATCGGCGGTCCAGCATGTGCTCGACCTTCCCTCGCCCGATACAGCGCGCGAGTTCATCTCCTGCCTGCCGCGTACCTTGCAACACGTCCTTGTGCTGCTCTACTTCGAGCTCCTCGACGACCGGCTGCGCAAGCGCGAGACACGCCACTAGGGGGAGCCCCGCTTTGGGGTGGCCCAATCGACCCGCAAGCCCGCCAACGCGAAGATTGCGCCCGCCAGCACGTAGCCGAGCCCCCGTAGCACCTCGCCCGTCGCGAGCGCGAAGACTAGGCCGGCGACCCCGAGGGCCGCGGCGAAGCCGTACGCCGCGAAGAGGCAACGCGCTCGAGTCTGGGGTTGAACGCGCCCTCCTGCGATCTGACGCGCCGCGATGGCTCCGATCGCCAGCACGATGACCAGGGTCGTGACCAGCGAATCCGTCGCGCTGGGTAGCGGCCGCGGAGTGGCGGCCGTCATCGCGATGACCCCAAGACCACAGGCGCCTAGCACGATCAGCACCAAGCGCCGCGTGTTTGCCAAGGATCGCTCTGTAACCTCAGGCAGAGGGACGGGTCGTTTCATCCCGCGCTCCAGGACTCCCACCCTCGGGAGGGCGGTCTCTTGCGCTCTGAGAGCGCTACGCCCCGCGGAGCGCGCGCACTCTCGAGCAGTTCGTCGACAGAACCGAGGGTCGGCAGCGGACGCGTTCTCCCGCTTTCGTGCGTAGCAACAGGTAGCCTTCGCGCAGGGCGAAGTCGAAGCGCTTACGGAGCGGCGCGACGCCCTTCCCGCTACACTCTTTCCACTCCCTCAAACCCGCGCCGGTCCGTGGCGATTTGGCGTAAAAGCGTGGCGGTCCCAACGCCTTGCTCGGGGCTCTGCCCGCGGATGCCTTCGTCAGGGGAACCCAAGGCGCGCCGGCCGGCCCCCCCCAGGCCGGCGGGGTCAGCTGGGAGCCCTCTTGAGGGCACCCCCCGCCGATCTCGCATGCGGCCACGCCTTCGTGCCAGGTTTTTCGATGGCATCTTCAAGCCACTGGCCCTGACCCCCTCCCGGCTGCGGCAGGATCGGATAGTC
>DAIOWK010000485.1:0-1969 GCA_036758525.1 Myxococcota bacterium | reverse complement strand
CCGGGCGCGGCGATCGCCTGCGCTCGGGGACCCCGAAGGCGTTTGTGCGCCTCGCGGGGCGCTCTCTGCTCAGCCACGCGCTCGAGGCGCTGGCCGGATCGCCCGAGATCGACCTCGTGGTTCCCGTGGTCGCCGCAAGCGAATTGGAGCGCTTCGCGGCCCTGGCGGCCGAGTGGCAGGAGATCCCGAAGCTCGCTCTCCCCGTGGCAGGAGGGCTCGAGCGACAGGATTCAGTGCGAGCAGGGCTCGCCTCGCTCGGTCCCGAGATCACGCTCGTGGCGGTCCACGATGCGGCTCGTCCCCTGGTGCGGCGGGACGACGTCTCCCGCGTCGTGGCCGCAGCCCGTCTCCACGGCGCAGCCCTGCTCGCGGTGCCCGCCACCGATACAATAAAACGCGTCCGGGATGGGCTCGTGGTCGAGACGCCGGCCCGAAAAGAGTGCTGGGTGGCCCAGACCCCCCAGGTCTTTCGCGTCGAGATCTTGCGCGAGGCCCTGGCCAAGGCAGAACACGCGGGAGTGCTCGGCACCGATGACACCCAGCTCGTGGAGCGCCTCGGTGTCGCCGTCAAGGTGGTGGAAGGGGACTCCGGGAACCTGAAGATCACACGCCCTGAGGACCTCGTCTTGGCCGAAGCGCTGCTCGCGGCGCGGGTCCAAAGGGGCGGGGCATGAGCCGCGGTCCTCGGATCGGCCACGGCTGGGACGCACACCGGCTCGTTCCCGGTCGACCCCTCTTTCTTGGCGGCGTGCGGGTCCCTTGCGAGCGTGGCCTCGAGGGTCACTCCGACGGGGATGTGCTGCTCCACGCCATCTCAAGCGCCCTGCTCGGTGCTCTTGGTGCGGGCGATCTGGGCCGGCAGTTTCCCTCCTCGGACGCACGACTGCGCGGAGTCGCGAGCGGAGAGCTTCTTTCCCAGGTGGTGTCGATGGTGAGAGAGCGCAGCCTTGAGCTTGTGAACCTCGATGCCACCGTCGTGGCGCAGGTACCGAGGCTGGCTCCCTTCGTCGAGGCCATGGAAGAGGGGATCGCGAAGCTCCTCGGCGCCCCCCGAGAGGCGGTCAATGTCAAAATCACGAGCAGCGACGGTCTTGGCGCCATCGGGCGCGGCGAAGGGATCGCTGCGAGCGCCGTCGTGTTGCTTCTCCCCGTGGAGCGGCCGGTCTCGCGATGAGCGCTCTCACGCTCTACAACACGCGCACGAGGCAAAAGGAGCGGTTCGAACCCAGCGAAGCGGGTCACGCCCGCGTCTACTCCTGCGGTCCCACGGTGTACGCAGCGCAGCACTTAGGGAACCTGCGAGCCTATCTCGTGGCCGATCTTCTGCGCCGCGCGCTCCTGGCCGAGGGCCTGCGGGTCACCCACGTGATCAACATTACGGACGTGGGACACCTCTCGAGCGATGCGGATACGGGCGAAGACAAGCTGGAGCGAGCGGCTGCGAAGACAGGGCGCAAAGCCTCAGAAATCGCGGCCTTCTACACCGAACAGTGGCTGCGCGACCGAGAGCGACTCAACTGCCTTCCCCCCGAAGTCTTGCCGAAGGCCACGGAGCACATCCCCGAGCAAATCGCACTGGCACAAACCCTCGAGAGAAAGGGCTACACCTACCGCATCGCGGACGGTTTGTACTTCGACACGACGAAGTTTCCGCGGTATGCGGAGTTCGCTCGGCTGGACCTTGAGGGCCAGGAGGCGGGGGCGCGGATCGCAGACGTGCCCGAGAAACGCCACCCCGCGGATTTTGCGCTCTGGAAGTTTCCGGCTGCGGGTGTGCGACGGCAGCAGGAGTGGGATTCGCCCTGGGGGCGTGGCTTTCCGGGATGGCACCTCGAGTGCTCCGCCATGAGTGTCAAGTACCTTGGCCGCACCTTCGACATCCACACCGGTGGGGTAGACCATATTCGCGTGCACCACACCAACGAGATCGCTCAAAGCGAGTGTGCGTTCGACGTGCACCCCTGGGTCC
>DAIOWK010000484.1:0-1972 GCA_036758525.1 Myxococcota bacterium | reverse complement strand
GGCGAAGGACTGGCGCAACCCCAAGCAGTCTCGGACCACGCTCTTCACCTGAGCTTCACAATAGCTCTTTGTTTCGAGAGGCCCGCAGCGAGCTATGGCGACGCGCGCCAATAAGTTCTGGCTTCTCGCCGCCGTTGCTGTCGCGACGGTCGCCCTCTTCTGGCACTTGGGCGGATACCCCCTCGTCCAGCCAGACGAGGGCCGGAACGCCGAGGTCGCGCGGGAGATGCAGAGGTCGGGATCGTGGCTGATCCCGACCCTGAACGATGTCCCCTATCTGGATAAGCCCGCCTTCTATTTCAAGGTCGTAGCGCTCTCGATGAGCTCGTTCGGGGAGTCTGAGTGGGCAGCGCGCCTCCCTTCAGCGCTGTTCGGCCTGTTGACGCTTGGCCTTGTCTACGGCCTGTGCCGGCGCCAGTACACGGCCGAGCGTGCCGCGATAGCCAGCATGATGGCGTCCACCAGCCCTCTCTTCATCATGTACTCGCGGCTCGTGATCTTCGATGCGGTGCTCACGTTCTTCATCAGCGCCGCCATCCTGGCCGGATTTTGTGCGGAGATGTTTCCCGGCCTTCGGCGCCCACGCTGGCATGCGGCGGGTGCGGCGGCGGCAGGCATGGCGACGCTCGTCAAGGGACCGGTGGGCTTCGTCGTTCCCGCGCTCATCTTGAGCACGTTCTTCCTTTTGGAGGGCCGGCGCGATGCATTTCGGCGGCTCTTCGCTCCCCGCAATCTCGTCGTATTCAGCCTGGTTGTCCTGCCTTGGTTCCTCGGTGTTTCCTACCTCTATCCCGACTTCCCGTTCTATGGAGTCGTCCACGAATCGATCCTTCGCTTCACCACGGATGAGTTTCACCGCGAGCAGCCCTTCTACTTCTACCCCGCGGTTCTCCTCGGTGGATTCTTCCCCTGGAGTTTCTTCTTGCTGGATCCTCTCCTCGGCGCCTGGCGCGGATACCGGCGGCTCGAGAGCCTCGAGCGCCTGTGTCTAATTTGGATTGCGCTGGTCCTCGTCTTCTTCTCTCTCTCTCATTCGAAGCGGCCTGGATACCTTCTCATCGTTGTCGTGCCGACTGCCCTCCTGGCGTCCCGCTGTTTCGAGGCGGCGCTCCGCCAGGACTCGCGCCCTGCCATTGCGAAGGCCCTTGCGCGCGCAAGTCTTGCGCTTGGAGTCTTCTCGCTGGGACTGGCGGCTGCGCTCGTCCTCGTGGCCTGGCTTCCGCAGCTAAGACTCTCCGCGGCGCAGCTCGACGCGATGGTGGTGGAGGAGCTCGTCCGGCGCTCGGTCCTCCTGGTCGGAGCGTTCGTCCTGGCCGCTGGTCTCGCGATCGGTGCGTGGCGTACGCGGAGCGCACGGATTGCCTTCGCGGCTTTTATGACGCTCCCGCTGGCCGTCGTCATCCTCGGGCTCGGACCGTGGGCGCGCGTGGCCGAGCGGCGCTCCGCACGGTCCCTGGCGGCTGCGGTGGACTCCCTTGCGCAGGGGGCAGAGATTGTGTGCGTTCGCTGTTTCCCGATCTCCCTGCCCTTCTATCTCGGACGGACGATTACCGTGGTCACGGAGACGGGCGGCGAGCTTTCGAGCAACTATGTGAAGTTTGCGCTCGAACGGGGTGACCCTTGGCCACACAGCCTGGTGCGCGGAAGCGAACTTGAATCGCGGGTCGCCGAGCGCAGCCGACCGATCTTCCTGCTCGCGGACGAGTCGGGTCAGCCTGAGCTCGAAGCGCTCGCGCAAAAGTACGGCGCGCCTGTGGGGACCGTTGCGCCGGGCTACGTTGGAGCCTGGATCCCCATGGCCGATGCGGCTCCCTAGCCGGCTCCCGCCTTCGTGATGCCCCGGTAAGCTTCGATCAGCACGTCCGCGACCTCCGGGCGGAGGATCCGAGGATCCGGTCGCTGTCCGCTCTGGAGCTGCAGCCGCACCTGGGTCCCGCTCACCGTGACCGGCTTTTCGTTGGGATGGTTCTCG
>DAIOWK010000483.1:0-1981 GCA_036758525.1 Myxococcota bacterium | reverse complement strand
GCGTCCTCGTAGACAACGGTAAAGGCGCGATCGCGGTCCGCCAGCAACAGGTTGAACGGGTTGTGCGCCCCAGACGCGATCTCCAAGGCCCGGCAGGCGGCTTCTTCTGCAGTCTGCGCGGCAAGAGCATCCACCACCACCTGGCCCCGGGAGCGGCGGCTCGGATCCGGCTGCGGGTTCGGCCGGTTCGTGATACCGACGAAGAGTCCCGCGGCATTCACGCCGAGCCACGTTCCCCCCGCGCGGCAATCGCGCGGAGCCACAAACAGCTGTCCCCGAGCGCTCTCGCGGAGGCGCGGCGGCTCGGCCGGTCGCTCGAGGAACTCGTCGCGGTTCGCTGCAACGACCACCGGGGAACCCGGCACGCAGCGGTGGAGCACGATCAGCGTGCACATAGGCTCACCGGCGTCGCTCTCGTCCGCCTCGGTCCTGTCCAGCGGAGCGGCCCGGGCCCGCCGCGCGGTCACGATGGGAGAGCAGGTTCATGTGCGGACTCGATAGGTTACCAGCCATCTCCAGCGACGCAAGCACCCCCGCGCCGCAGCCCTGGCTCGAGCGGCGCTAGGCGGGTTCTGAGCCCACCAGGCGCAAGGGTGGCTCTCCCGCCTCTGCGGCGCTCGGGCTCTCCGCGCCGCGCCAGCCCCGGGCTGCCCGAACCCGCTCGGCCTTGCGGCGCGCCACGCTGCGGTTCATTTCGAGGCCATAGCGCGACAAGACCGCGCGCAGCTGATCGAAGTTCTGCTCGATCGTCAGGCGCACAGATTCGAATCCGTGCTGAAGCGCTTCCGCGCGCTTCCAGAAGGCGAGCGGGTTCACGGAGAAGAAGCTCGCATCGGTCTCCCGGGGCTCGAGCAGGATGATGTCGCCCTGGAAACGATCGTCGGCGAGATAGCGCTGGATGCCGAGCTTCAGCCGAGAATGCAAGAGCGTCCGGAAGACCTGATTCAACACGACCTTGAGACCGCGGTCCGCCAGGTAGCGTCCGTTCGCGAAGTAGGCCGAGTTCCTGTCTTCCGCATCAATCCGATTGAGGAACGGGCGGAAGGGGTTGTAACAGATGATGAGGTCCGCGCCTTTTTCGATCGCGATGTCGATATTGGCGGTGTGGCGCACACCACCGTCGACGTAGTCCACGCCGTTGATCCGGGCGGGCCGGTAGAACAGGGGTAGCGCGGTAGAGGCTTGCACGGCTTCGGAGATGGTGACCTCGCAGGTCTCGTCCGCTCCAAACACGACACGTTCTGCCGTGTCGAGGTCGCACGCAGAGATGAACAGGCGCCGGCGCCGCTTGCGTTCAAAGGCACGAAAATCGTTTGGCATCCCGATGCGGTCGAGATTCAAGCGCAGCCAGCGTTCGAGGCTCCCGTTGTCGAAGAAGCCCGATGGGATGTGGTTGGTGAGGGCCGGGAACTCGCGCTTGGGTGCGACGTGTTCGATCACGCGCAGCGCGACACCTTCGAAGCGCGTGTAGCTCGGCTCCTGCAAGAACGCCCCGAGCGAGGTGCCGACTGCATCGGGAAGGCCGGGCAGCGCGCGCGCCAGGTCCGCGCCGACACTCGGCAGATAGCTCAGGAGGTCGTAGAGGAACTTCACCGGGCGGGCGGCGAACTCCCGCCAGTTCGGGTTGTAGAAGTCGAAAGGGCGCAGCTGGGCGAAGCGGGAGCTCGTCCCTTCGAGAACCTTCACCATCTCGTCGGGCGTAATGCCTGCCGCGAGGGGAACTGCGAGGAGTGAACCTGCGGAGAGCCCCACGTAGGTGTCGAAGTCCACGATCTTCCGGCCGACCAGGAAGTCGTCGAGGGCCTTCAGCCCACCGACCTTGAAGGCCCCGCCGGAGACTGCTCCGCCGGCGAGCACGAGGGCGATCCTCGGGTTCCGTTTGGGACGGCTCGGGTCGCTCTTGCGGATGAGTGTCAGGCCCACGGCGCACGTCCCCCTTCCCTGCGACAGCCTGCCTCAGCTGCCGGCCAGGGATGGCATG
>DAIOWK010000482.1:0-1983 GCA_036758525.1 Myxococcota bacterium | reverse complement strand
AGAGCCCATCGGCGCGCAGCGCGAGTGCGGTCCCGAGCCCCGCGTACCCCGCGCCAACCACCGCGACGTCGACACGACGCTCGCCTGCCAAGGGCGTGGCGGGCGCAGGCAGGGGAGCCGCCTCCAGCCAGGGGCTCGGATTCGGTGCGAGCGTCATCGAGAAGACTCCATCCTCGAGATCCTAACATGCAGGCGATGCGTGCTTAGGACTCGCGAGGTCGCGGCAGCCGCCGAGAGCGTGACGTTGGTCACAGACGACCACCCGCCACGCGCAAGACACTTCCCTGCAGTCCCGTGTTCTCCAGGGAGTCCGCGGGACTGCCGGCGCTGCGAGCTCGGCGAGTGGCGTCCATGAGCTCTCGGCGCCGGCCCGCTCACGCCGCGCGAAGCTCATCCCTCCCCGCCTTCGTCGTGGTGATCGTCCTCAGGGTTCGCGGCGAAAAAAGTTTCCGCGGCCCGCTGTGCGTCTTCCAGTCTCCCGAACCTCGTCCTCCCTTGAAGTGTTTGAGCGATTCGCGACTGCACGTCCTCATCCATCCCAAGCAACACAAACTGGCCGGCCAGCTCGCCCTTCCCGCTCACAATCGCCACTCGGCGATCGTTGGGAGCGAACCAAAAAGGGCCCGTGTGTCCAGGATCGATGTCTCTCCCCTCTCTCCATATCTTCGGGCCGGCCTCGCTCATGTTGCGTCCTCCGGCTCATCGCCGGCGAGTAGCACGTCGATCTCCTCGTCGATCAGCACGCGCTTGCAGTCGCGCCCGCCGTCCTTCGCCAGGATGCGGTCGGCGCGCTCGAGCAGCATCTCCGCGAGATACGCGTCGAAGGGGACACCGCCAACGGTGCGCACGAGATCTGCGAGGCGCAGAGCTTCGGCGGCGACCACGCTCAGGTCGCTTCCTCCGGCCCTTCGGCCTTGTTCCGGTACTTCGCATCCTTGGGCATTGAACTCATCGTGCGTCTCCGTCTTGTCCACCGCTTCGGTCGCCTTGATTCCGTCCCTCGTCGCGCGCCGCCCTCACGACCTCGACAATAAGCTCGAGGAGTGGGGTCGTACTCGACCGAAAAAATGGGCCGCTCGGAGCAGGAATGGCGGAGGTAGCGTCAAGCAGCGAGAGTTCATCCTGCGTCGCTTCCCTACCCAAGACAGCTTTAAAGTACGACAGGGCCGCTTCGCATTGCTTCACACCCATCCTCCTCCCATTACGCTGCGGGGCTTGGGCTTCATCGTTTGCCTTTCGGAGTCGAAGGCTCGCCGCGAGACTCGGCGAGCACGATGGCGAGCCGGTCGAGGATCTCCTCCCGCGTGAGCGGTCGAACGGATTTCGTCGTCTCGAGGAGATAGTGAGCCAGCGAGCGCAACCAGCACATTTCCTCGTCGGGCGTGAGAAAGTCATGCACCTCGTGGGCGTTCATCGCCGCCACGATCCGCCGCCAAGCCTCCCGCGCGCGTGTCGCTGCGGCTGTGGTGTCGCTCACGCCATCCCTCCGGCTTGCCCGCTCCGCGGAGGTTCGGGCTGCGGGGCCGGCGCTTCATCAGATTCGCTCGACCTCGAGCTGAACGGCTCCGGCCGTACGCCCAGCGCCCCAGGCGACAGTCACCGAGAGGTGACCATCAGGGCCCACCCCCGAGTGTGAGACGTGCGGAGCACCGTGCTGCTCCTGGTTCCACGGCGTCCCGACGAGCCCGTCGACGACGGCGCGCAGCGCGGCGTCATCCGCGGTAGCGTCACTGATGGGTGCCGCGGTAGCTCCGATGCGGCTTCCGTGAACCGCGTGAACAGCAAAATCAGGCATTCCTCTCCTCGTTCGTGTGCGGAAGCCTCGCACCGCCCCTCCGGTCCTGAAGCGCATGATCGAGGATCCGCTTGAGCCATTCATGGAAGAAGAGCCCACGCCTCAGTAGTCTTCGTCTATGAACGAGATCCCGATTTCCGCCTTCGAGCACGCCATCCAAACCACCCACGGCGCCAAGGCACAATTCC
>DAIOWK010000481.1:0-1984 GCA_036758525.1 Myxococcota bacterium | reverse complement strand
CCGCCTGCCACACTGGAAAGCGGAGCTGCTTCTTCCGGCGCCGGGATGGCGCGGGATGGACCGACGATGGCACGCGGATCTTCGACCCCGAGAAGGTGTACGGCAAGGGCAAATGACGACACGCACCACCCCCAAGCTGCGTCTTGGCTTGCCGAAGGGCAGTCTTCAGGACACCACGGGCAAGCTGCTCGCCCTTGCCGGATACCGGGTCAATTTCTCAGGCCGTTCCTACTACCCGGAGATCGACGACGCCGAGATCGATTGCATCTTGATCCGCGCGCAGGAGATGGCGCGCTACGTCGAGCAGGGGGTGATGGACTGCGGGATCACCGGTCTCGACTGGGTGCTCGAGAACCGCGCCAAGGTGAAAGAGCTGGCCGATTTGAACGCGCCCTGGCCGAACTACCGGCCCGTGCGCTGGGTGCTCGCGGTGAAGGAGAGCTCTGCCTTTAACAGCGTGAAGGATCTCCAAGGAAAGCGCATCGCGACCGAAGGCGTCGGGCTCACTGAGCGCTACCTGACCGAGCACGGGGTGAAAGCGGAGGTCGAGTTCTCCTGGGGTGCCACGGAGGTGAAGCCACCGATTCTCGCGGACGCCATTGTCGACATCACGGAGACCGGACACGGCCTGCGCGCCAATGAGCTGCGAGTCTTGGACACCGTGCTGGTCACCACCCCGCGCTTCATTGCCAATCTGGATGCCTACGACGACGAGTGGAAGCGCCGCAAGATGGATGGGCTCGTGCTGCTCCTCAAGGGTGCGATCAATGCCGCCGACCGCGTGGGCCTCATGATGAACGTGCCCCGGGACCGACTGCAAAAGGTGATTGAGCTGCTCCCCGCGCTCGCCACGCCGACCATTTCCGCCCTGGCCGACGACCGTTGGGTCGCCGTGAACACGATCGTCGGGGAGCGGCTCGTGCGCGAGCTTCTGCCGCGGCTTTCCGAGGCCGGTGCACAGGGCATTGTCGAGTATCCCCTGAACAAGATCGTGGAGTAGCGGTCTGCGCGCCGACCTGCGCGCGCTCGGGCGTCTCTCCCGTGCCCCGCTGGTGTATGCAAAGCTCGCCTGGTGGGGGCTCGCAGCGCCGCGTGTCGTCGAGCGCACCCCGCTGGTCGTTGTCCAGGGCATCGTGCGCTCGGAGCGGGGGGAGCTCTTGCTGGCGGCGCGGAGCGATCTGCGGGGCTGGGAGCTCCCCGGTGGGACACCGGAGCGTGGCGAGGCCCTGGAGGACGCGCTCCGCCGAGAGCTCCACGAAGAGACCGGTCTCCATGTGAGCGTCGAGCGCGTGGTCGGCGACTACGTCCGCAGCGGTTTCCGGCCCCATACGGCGCGGGTGTATCTGTGCCAGGCAGCGGGCGGCCGCCTCCGGCCGAGCCATGAAACACTCGCGCTGCGCTGGTTCGATCCCGAGGCCCTTCCGGACACCCTCTTCCCGTGGTACCGCGCACCGATCGCGGACGCGTTCGGCGCGCCGAGCGCTCCAGTGACGCGACACGAGCACCACGGGCTCTCTTCAATCTTCGCGGGCTTGGCCATCGATTTGAAGACCCGGGTGCGCGGAATCGAGGGCGAGGCGAACGTTCAGGGCCGGCGGGAAATCCGCGACTAGGGCTCTAGGGCGCGCGACACGCAGGGAGGAGAGAGCCTCCCGGCGAGAGTGCTCGGCGGTTTAGCGGGGTGCCTCGCGCAACCCGCTCGCCTCCCACTCCTTGGACAGCTGCTGGAGCTTGCGCGTGAACTCGTCCATCGGGTCGTCGAAGGACAGGATGATCTCCGTCGTGCGCGGAATGTCGTCCCCGTTTAGCAGGCCGCGGTATCGGTTCAGATTGGCGAGGATCGCCTCCGCGACCTTGAGCGCGCGCTTTTCGGTCTTGATGAGCGGCGACTGGAGCGTATAGACGTTGTTCCGGCCCCAAAGACTCTCGTCCCGCACGATCGCAATCTCGCGGTACACGCTGTGGATCGGGTCGAAATTGTACT
>DAIOWK010000480.1:0-2006 GCA_036758525.1 Myxococcota bacterium | reverse complement strand
ATCGTGCCCGGAGGGGCGCGCGGCGAGGCTCTTCATGCAGGCCTCGAGCTCCGGTTCCGTGAGGAGCCCCTTCTGGGCCAAGAGCCGCTCGAAGGCCACCCGCCAGCGGGCGTAGTAGCTCCAGCTCTCCTGCGGAGCGGACTGCGCCTCCCACGCGCTGATCTCTTCGCACAGGAGCTTGCGGAACTCCTCCCATTCGAAAAACCCAGCCTCGTAGAGCGCGAGTGTCAGCCCGAAGAGCCGGCTCTCCCAAGGCGCTTCAAACAAGAGCTCGCCGTTTCGGCGCGGCGGAGCGGCGCTGCCGGCCAGAGCGAAGACGGCGGTCGCATTAGCCACGGGAGGCTTCTCCCGCACGCACTGCGCCCACGCCGATCATGGCGTCGCGGGTCACGAGCTGACGCAGCTCTTCCTCGGAGAGCCTCTCCGTTTCCGCCGGTCGCTCGGGCAGCACGAGGTAGCGGACCTCGCTGCTCGAGTCCCAGACCCGCACCTCGACCTCCGGGCGGAGCTCGAGGCCCATCTCGCGGAGCACGGTGCGGGGCTCGCGCACGATGCGCGAGCGGTAGGCGGGCGACTTGTACCACGTGGGAGGAAGGCCGAGCACCGGCCACGGATAACAGGAGCACAGTGTACACACGATCACGTTATGCACGGTCGGCGTATTCTCGAGCACCACCATATATTCGCCCTGGGGCCCGCCGAATCCGAGCTCGGCGATAGCGGCCGTGCCATCCGCGAGAAGGCGCGTCTTGTAGGCGGGATCCGTCCAGGCGCGGGCTACGACCTTTGCACCGTTCAAGGGTCCGACGTCTTCTTCGTAGTGACGCACGATCGCATCGACCTGCGTGGAGTCGAGGAAGCCCTTCTCCTGGAGTAGCGCCTCGAGCGCCTCCACGCGGAGCGCGAGGTCTCGAGGGTCCGATTCGCGCTGGTTGCCGCTCACGCCTCGCGATCCAGCTCGAGATAGTGCTCGAAGCAGTCGAAGTACACGCAGCTCTTGGGCTCCGCGCTCTCGCCCCAGAGCTCGCTTCCCTCGAAGCGCACCGCGTAGACGGGCTGCGGCTCTTCCCCCCGGCCGTGTGCGTTCGTGTCGGGGAATACGCAGGCGGGATGGACGCGCACCACGACCCCGCGACGCGTGCGGGTGTAGCCGGCGAGCCGCGTGTGACCGGCGGGTTGGTGATTGCGCGTCTTGACCCGGTCGCCCACACGGAAGGCCGGCGGGCGCTCCACACTGCGCAGGAACGGGTGGCGGGCGGATCGCGAAGGAGGGGGGAGCGCAGGCAGCGGCGCAGCCGCGGTCTGTCCTCCGCGCAGCCGCGCGCCAAGCTCCCCGGGGCGAAGGACTCCGCACTCCTCGAGATTTTCCTCGAGTCGCGCGAGCCAGCGCCCGTAGTAGCCATGGCGCAGGTACGTCACCGGGTCGAGTCGTTCAAGGCCGTGGCGGCGCTCGTCGATGTTGCCGCCCATGCGCAGCCCCGCGAGGAGCGACATCCCGAAGACGCGCGCCTCCCAGCGCGCGTGGAAGACCGGCTCCCCAGGCTCGGGCTCGACCCGGCCAAAGCCGTGCATCCCGCCCATGTCGTGAATGCCATTCACCCCGGATCCCCTCCCCTTGTTGGGCCGTGCCAGGACGCCGGCCTCATCATAGTCGGATCCGCGTTTCCAGAGCGCAGACCTGCGCGCTTCGAGCGCAGAGCTGCGCGCCTCGCCTCCCGGGGGAGGCGCTCTCGGCGCGGGCCTCCCGAAGGCCTCGGGAGGGAGGCCCTGGAGAGGTCCCGGGGCAGGCCCCGGCCCACGACCGGGAGTAACGGACGCCCGATAAAGCCAAGCCGGAAGCCAAGTCCGCTTCCCGCCGCCGGCGGTTGAAACGCCGAAAGCCGTCCGTTAGGGTTCGCGCGCCCTCGAGGCACCCCCGCGGCACCCAGCCCTGGTGCGCCGCTTCCCGGAGGCCCCGAAAATCCAATGAAAATCATGGTCTGCTTGAAGCAGGTCCCCCATCAGGA
>DAIOWK010000479.1:1785-2018 GCA_036758525.1 Myxococcota bacterium | reverse complement strand
GGTTACGCACGGGAGCTCGAGACACTATCGCGCGACGTGATTCGCGAGGTGGCTCGCGACCTTGCGCTGGAGGCCTCGGGCATGGTGCAGACGGCGCAAGGTGCGGCTACCGACTCGGCTTCTGGTCGCCCGCGACGCGGGCTCTTGGGGTTCTTCCGGTAGACGCGAAAGGGGACGGGCAATGGGAAAGGTATACGACGCGTTGCAACGGGCAGAGGAGCAGCGCGGTCGAC
>DAIOWK010000479.1:0-1775 GCA_036758525.1 Myxococcota bacterium | reverse complement strand
GAAGATCTCCGGAGCCGGTCTGCCGCCGAGTGACGTCTGGTCGCCCACCCCGGCGGCGAAGCGGCCAAAGATAGGCCCTGCGTGGCGGCGCTGGCTCTCCTTCACGAGTCGCCGGGCACGCATCGATGATCCGAACGCCGCAAATAAACGCCGCATCGCAATGCTCATGCCCGATTCGTTTGTGGCGGAGCAGTATCGGCACCTTCGGGCGCGCCTCGATTCGATCGCGGCGCAGCGGCCGCTCCGAACGATCGCGATGACAAGCGCGCTCCCGAACGAGGGGAAGACCACCGCGGCCATCAACCTCGCTGTCGTCTGCGAGATGCATCTTGACCGACGGGTGCTGCTCGTGGATTGCGACCTGCGCAAGCCGAAGGTGCACCGGGCGCTAGGCCTTCGACCCGAAGCGGGTCTCGCCGAAGTGCTGCAAGGCGAGGCTCCGCTCGAGAAGGCGATCGTGCGCGTTGAAGGCGGAGCGTTCGAAGGCGGCGCACTTGAAGTGCTGCCGGTGAAGAATCAGCCGTCTAACCCTTCGGAGCTCCTCGCGTCGGCAAAGTTCAAGAACCTGATTGAGGAGCTCGCACGTCGCTACGGGCTTGTCATCCTGGACACTCCGGCGACGCTTGCGCTCCCCGATGCCAAAACCATCAGTGAACTCACTGACGGTCTCGTGATGGTCGTGCGCGCGGACATAACTCCGCAGGAAGATGTGCAGGCTGCGCTCGATATCCTTGACCGGCGCCGCGTCCTGGGGATCGTCTTGAACGGGGCACAGGTCGACGAGCACTACTACGGCTATTAGCGCGAAGCCTTTGCGAACAGAAACGGCGGAACGGTGCAAGTTCTCGGAACCCTAATTCCCTTCGTCACAGCAGGGATCGTTGCGGTGTTGTCGACGCCCATCGTATCTCGGGTCGCGTGCGCGCTCCGGGTGATCGACCGCCCCAACGAGCGGAAGGTAAACCGCCGCGAGAACATCCCGCTCCTCGGGGGGATCTCGGTTGCTCTGGGTTTGTTTGTTGGCCTCGCCACGGGTGTGCTGCTCTCTGGCGGACTGCCCGTCCGTGGGCATCTCGAGGGCTTGCTGCTCGGCGGCCTTCTGCTCGTCGGCGTAGGGGCCTTTGACGACCGCTTCAGCCTGAATGCGCCCCCAAAGTTCGCGGTGCAGCTCGTCGCCGCCGGAGTCGCGATCTACTACGGCTTCCGGATCGATCAGATCACGGATCCATTCTCGCGGACCATGTGGTTCATGCCCGACTGGCTCGCTTGGAGCGTCACGACGCTCTGGATCGTCGGTGTCACCAATGCTTTGAATCTCATCGACGGGCTTGATGGCCTCGCGACGGGGGTCGCAGCAATAATCGGCGCGACACTCACTCTCATTTGCTGGCAGATTAGTCAGCCTGTGGGCGTTCTCATGGGTGTAGCGCTCGTAGGCGCGCTCCTCGGCTTCCTTCCCTTCAACTTTTCGCCGGCGCGGATTTTCCTTGGCGATACGGGTGCCCTCTTCATAGGCTACGTCCTCTCGCTCGTTGCCATCGAGGGCTATGCCAAGGCCTCGCTCCTCACCTTCGTCGTGCCGCTCCTCGCGCTTGCGGTTCCGATCATGGATACCGGGCTCTCGATCCTGCGCCGCTTGCGTCGACACAGCAAGGTCTTCAGTGCGGACCGCCTGCACATGCATCATCGACTGCTCGAATCGGAGGGTTCGCAGCGCTCGGCCGTGCTCTCGCTCTATTTCCTTACGGCCTGCTTCTGCGTGATTGCGCTCTCCT
>DAIOWK010000478.1:0-2044 GCA_036758525.1 Myxococcota bacterium | reverse complement strand
GAGCCTACCCGCGGCCGCACGGCAAGGTCAAGGCCGGCACCCACGCGGAAGAGCCGGTCGAGCGGTGCGCGGCGCAGAACCTCGACGAGGGGCAGCCCGTGATGCTCGGCCAGATGGAGCAGACCCGTGCTGGCGACGGCAGCAGCCTTTTCGATGGCAGCGGGCGTCGATTCCGCGTCGCCAAGGGGCATGCGGTCGGCGACGGCCACCTTGTTCGCAAGCGCGACGAACGCGTAGAGGAATGAGCGACGCTCGTCGAGGGAAAGCTCCGCCGCCGCGCGGAACACGGCGTGGCGCGCATCCGCCGCGGCCGGAAGCTCGGGGAGCCACACAGGGAGGCGGAAGGGGGCGACGTCGAGAGCGGAGGCTTCAGCGGCAAGCCGAGTGCGCTCGTCCTCGCGCAAAAGGCCATAGATCGCCATCGCCTCCTCCCACGTGGGGAAGCCGAGGTCCTGGAGCCGGTTCGTACGCCACCGGAGGGCGGACTCCTCGCAGTCTCCTTCAAGCTCCCAGATCACTCCCTGCATGAGACGGAAGTAGTGCCAGTAGTCACGCTCGAAGAGCGTCTGGAGCATGTGGAGAATGCTCTCGAGGTCCTCACTCCCACGCTTCGCGACGAGGTAGAACTGCCCCTCAAGCGTGAGCGCCCCGGGCGGTGGCTGCCAGTCGTCGTCGTTCGGCTTCAAAATGACGTCGGCACGGTCTTTGAGCAGGAGCACGAGAAGTTCTGCGTCGAGGGCCTCGACGGCCTTCATCACCGTCTCGCCGCCTGCCTCGACGCAGGCGTCGAGCCACGCGGCCAGCGTCTCGCGGTTGGGCGCGTGGGTGTGCCAGGCGTCCAAGTCGATGCAGGTCTTGAGCTGCTCGGCGGTCGCGTATTCGAGAAGGGAGCCTGCGTCCGCCAATCCGATGGCCTTCGCCGTGAAGCAGAGCTCCGCTTCGGGCAAGGCCGGGATCACTGCCTCGGGCGCGGGCAAGAGCTCAAGAACCTCCGCACGCTGAGACACGGGGCTCTCGCACACGAGCGCCACTTGCGCCGCGAGATCGAGCTGTGCGATGGCCTCGCGCGCCGCGCTGCGGTCGCGGCGCGCGAGAGCAAGGATGCGATCCGCGTCGCTCAGATCCAACGATCGAGTGGCCATTGGCCGAAGACTAGCGCCGGGTCCCGGGCTCGGCCGCGGGTGATACCATGCCGCCGCTCGGCTTGAGCGGTTGGGAGGGGGCGATGCTCTGGCGCCTTTGGTGCTTCGTGGCGGGGTTGCCCCTCGGTGCTTTGGCGATGCTCGTGGTGCGCAGGATCTCTGCTCGCGACGAAGCACTGTCCTTCCGTGAGCTCGAGCTCGGTGCCGCACTCGGCGGCCTCCTCCTCGTCATCGTGGCGTCTCTCGTCGCGCGCTATCGCGACGACGATCACGACCGCGGATTACATCTCTCGGTGTCTGCGAGTACTTCTTTTGCCGCGGTTCCCGCGCTTTTGAGTGCGCTTGCGGGATTTCCGCCGCCCCCCTTCCTTTCGCTTTGCGTGGTGCTTGCTCTTCTCGTGATCTCCCTCTTGCGCGGGGCGTGGCAGCGCGGTCCGGCGGGCGGCTGGTGGCGCACCGCAGCGGTGGCTGCAGCGTCGGCCGCGCTGGCAGCAACTGCGCTTGTGACCTTTCAGACGCTGCACGTGGGCTTTGGAGCAGGCGTTCCGGAACCCGCGGCGGCGGTACGCGCCGCCATCTTCGATCTTGATGCGCGGGTTCCAACGCTTGCGCTCCCTCGCTGCGGCGCGAGGCCACTCGCGATCGATGTCGTTGCGGATCGCGGGGCACATCCCAGATTCTCGCCCGGTGGTTCCTATGTTTGGTTCGATGCCGCAACCGAGACCGGAAGGCGCCAGGTCCACCGCCTCGCGCTTGCCGATGGCAGCGTGCAGTGCTGGACGTGCGGTGAGGATGGAAACAACATGCGTCCCGCACTTTCGGCGAACGGCGCCGGCGTCGTCTTCGATACCGACCGTTGGGAGAGCTGGGCAGCGCCGTTCAACACAGAGCTGCAGCTCATC
>DAIOWK010000477.1:0-2053 GCA_036758525.1 Myxococcota bacterium | reverse complement strand
GGTTCCAATGGATCGCGCTCCCGGTCTAGAATCGACCCTGTCGCAAGAGAGTCGGCTCGGGAACGCCATCCTGCCAGGGGCGCGCGCGTGAAGGGTGCTTGCGGAGCTTTCATTCCCGCCACCGCGCGGTGGCGGCAACCGGTGGGATGCGAAAGGGCGCTTTGCACAGCCGCACCGACTCCTTCACTCCCGCGCTCTTGGGCCGTCTCGGCCTCTTCTTCGGAAACGCTCGCCCCCGCGCAAAGAGCGCCGTGAGCGGTTCATGAGTCCGCGCTGGCGCAACTGGGGACGCACGGTGGTCGCTCACCCCAGCGCGCAGCTCTTTCCGAGAAGCGAGCAAGAGCTCAGTGAGATCGTGCGCAGCGCCGCACGCGCCGGCGAGCGCGTGAAGGCCATGGGTGCCGGTCACTCCTTCAGTGCGATCGCTGCGACCGACGGCCGGCTTCTTCGCCTCGATCGCTATGCCCGCGTTCTTCGTGTCGACCGCGGGCGCCTGACCGCAGAGGTAGAGGCCGGAATTCCTCTTTACCGACTCTCGCAGGAACTCCTGGCCGAGGGGCTCGCGCTCCCGAACCTCGGGGACATCGCCTACCAGTCCATCGCCGGCGCCATTTCCACCGCGACGCACGGCACGGGGCGCAAGCTCGGAAATCTCGCCACCTTCGTGCGGGGCCTTTCGCTCGTCGGAGGGGAGGGAGAGGTCCTTCTGTGCTCTCCGGACGAGCGGCCAGAGCTCTTCCACGCGGCCCGGGTAGGCCTCGGCGCGCTGGGCATCATCTCGACGGTCACGCTCCAGTGTGTACCCGCCTTTGCGCTTCACGCCCTCGAGATGCCGCTGCGCTTGGATGCCGTGCTCGAGGCGCTGGACGAGCATGTCGACGAGAACGACCACTTCGAATTCTTCTGGGTCCCCCACACGGGATGGGCGCTCACCAAGCGCAACAACCGGACCGATCGACCGATCGCGCCGCGCGGCCGCTGGGCGGAGTTTCGCGACAAGGTGCTGTGGAGCAACCTTGCGTTCGGCCTGCTCTGCCGACTCGGCCGTCTTCGCCCCGCGTGGATCCCGTGGCTTTCCCGCGCCCTCCCGGGCACAGGCCGCGTGGAATCCGTGGACCACAGCCACCGCGTCTTCGCGAGCCCGCGGCTCGTGCGGTTTTCCGAGATGGAGTACGCGATCCCCCGCGCGGCGGCACGTGAGGCGATCGCTCGCCTGGTCGAGATGGTGAAGGCACGGGGGTTTCTGCTCTCCTTCCCCGTGGAGGTGCGGTTCGTCGCGGCCGACGACATCCCGCTCTCTCCCGCCTACGGCCGTGAGACTTGTTACATCGCCGTGCACGTGTTCCACGGCATGCCCTATGAGCCGTACTTCCGAGCGGTCGAGGAGATCATGCGCAGCTACGGCGGGCGGCCGCACTGGGGGAAGATCCACTTCCAGAGCGAGCACACGCTTCGGGGGCTGTACCCGGAATGGGAACGTTTTCAGGCCGTTCGCAGGGCTCTTGACCCCGCGCAGCGCTTCGCGAATCCGTATTTGATCCGGGTACTTGGAAGCCCGTCGGAAGGCAAAGACCCGTTCAGATCTTCTTCACAGCCCGGCGCTACCCCTCGCCCCGCCGCCTGAGGAGCCCCTAGGATGCGCCGCCTCTTCAGAACACGCTACGGAGCCATCTGGCTCTTCGTCGCGATCTTTCTCGCGCTGCAGACGCTTGTCCGCACGGTTCTCGTCCTCGCGAGCTGGAACGCATTCGAACCGAGGCTGAAGCTCTTGGCGCGCATCTACGGGACGGGCCTCGTGTGCGATGTGGTGACGGCGCTCTACGCGGTGGCGCCCTTCGCCCTCTACGCCTTGGTCGTGCCGGACCGGGTCTGGCGCAGCCGGCCCCATCGCTTCGTACTCCACGGCCTGTGGATCTTGGCGAGCTTCGTGCTGCTCTTCGCAGCCACCGCGGAGTGGTACTTCTGGCAGGAGTTCGCTTCGCGCTTCAACTTCATCGCAGTCGACTACCTGATCTATACGCGCGAGGTCATCGCAAATATTCGCGAGTCCTAT
>DAIOWK010000476.1:0-2054 GCA_036758525.1 Myxococcota bacterium | reverse complement strand
ATACGCAAGCGGGGGCGACGGGCGCGGACATAGAGTGCGCCCACGCCCTTCGGCCCATAGATCTTGTGTGCGCAAAACGACAGCAGATCCAGCTGTGCAGCCTCGACATCGAGAGGGATCTTGCCCACGGCTTGCGCGGCGTCACTATGAAACGGTACGCCCTGTTCGCGGCAGATCCTGCCGATCTCGGCTATGGGCTGTAGTGTGCCGATCTCGTTGTTTGCCGCCATCACCGTCACGAGTGCGGTGCGCGGGCCGATGGCGCGGGCCACGTCGTCGGGGTCGACGAGCCCGTCGCTGCCGACCGGAAGCACGCTCACCGAAAAGCCCTCACCTTCGAGTGCGCGGCACGTGTCGAGCACAGCACGGTGTTCGGTGCAGAGCGTGACCACGTGATCCCGGTGCTGCCGCGTCGCGCGCACGAGCCCCTTCAAGGCGAGGTTGTCGCTCTCGGTGGCGCCACTCGTGAAGATGATCTCGGACGGGCTCTTCGCCCCGATCGAGCGGGCCAGCGTCTCACGCGCAGCCTCGACGGCCGCCTCCGCCCGCCAACCGAAGACGTGGGTGTGGCTCGCGGGGTTCCCGAAGTCGTCCTCGAAATACGGCATCATGGCGGCCACAACCCGCGGATCGGTGGGGGTCGTGGCGTGGTGGTCGAGGTAAACGGGGAGCTTCACGCCCCGAAGGACTGACCGCACCCGCAGGTCGATTTGGCATTGGGGTTCTCAATTTTGAACCCGGACTCCTGCAGCGTGTCGACGAAATCGAGCCTCGTGCCGGTCAGATAGAGAGCACTTTTCTCATCGACAATCACACGGATTCCGCCGCTTTCGACGGTGAGGTCGAACTCACCCACCTGATCGTCGAAGGAGAGCTGGTATTGCAAACCGGAGCAACCCCCACCGACCACCTTCAAGCGGAGGCCGTGCGTGCCGAGCTTGCCGTCTTGATCCAGCAGGTGCTTGATGCGCGCAGCTGCAGCCTCGGTCACTTCAACGACAGGCATGAGGTACCTCCCGAACTAAGGCAGAGCTAAGACCTAGCCCCACCCCTCGTCAACCCGCAACCGAAGCGGACCCGCGGGGGCGCAAACGGACGAATACTTCCCGATTGCCCTTGGGGCCGGCGAGTCGGCTCTCGGCCTCCCCCACCACCCCAAGGCCGAGATCCTCCGCGCATGCCCGGATGCCAGCTACCGCCTGGGCGCGCAGTGCATTGTCGCGCACTACCCCGCCTTTTCCCACCTGCCCCCTCCCCACCTCAAACTGGGGCTTCACGAGAACCAAGAACTCGGCCTCGGGCGCAAGGGCCTGCAGGGGCGGAAGGAGAAGGCGCAGCGAAATGAACGAAGCGTCGATGGTGACAAGCTGAACGGCTCCGCCGAGCTCTTCGCGGGTGAGGTCCCGGGCGTGGGTGCGCTCGAGAACCTTCACGCGGGGATCGCCGCGCAACTTGGAATGCAGCTGGCCATAGCCCACATCGACGGCCACGACCCGGCGGGCTCCGTGCTGCAGCAGGCAGTCCGTGAATCCACCGGTCGAGGCGCCGACGTCGAGGCAATCCAGCCCGCGCGGGTCGAGGGCGAGATCGACGAGGGCACCCGCGAGCTTCTCGCCTCCCCGGGAGACGAAGGCACGTACTTGACCCCGCAGGCGCAGCGCGGCATCCGCGGATACCCGGGTCCCCGGCTTCTCGGCGGGGACGTCATCCACGAGCACCCACCCGGCCAGGATGAGCGCCTGCGCCCGCGCTCGCGACTCGGCAAGGGAGCGTTCGACCACCAACTCATCGAGGCGAACCTTGCGCCCTGCGCGTTTGCGCTGCGGGGTTTCGGGGCTCGCCCCGGCGATCGGCCGGTCTGTGGGAGAGCGGGGCGTGCGGGGTCGCTTCACGTCCTGCGGTGCTGCACCAGCTCGCGCGCGGCACGGGCGATTCCTGCAGCGTCTAGCCCGATCGCGGAGAGTTCCTTCGCGGGGTTCCCGTGCTCCATCAGGCGATCGGGATCGGCCAGGCAGCGTACCGGCACGCACAGCCCTGCGGCGGAGAGCGCCTCG
>DAIOWK010000475.1:0-2070 GCA_036758525.1 Myxococcota bacterium | reverse complement strand
CGCAGGGGACGTCGTGCGTACCAGCGGTCTCGTGGTGCACATTGCGGGTCAGCCCTTCACCGCGGTGGCCGAGCTCACGGGGCTTGCGACCGAGCCAGTCTATCGCGCGCAGCTCGGGGCGAAGCAAATCGATTCGAAGGCGCTCGTCAACGCGTTTAGCCAGCGCAAGGATGTGTTTGAGGGCCCGCTCACGCTGAAAAGCGACTTCTCGGGTCCCCTCGCTTCAGGCCCAAAGCTTCTCCAGACCGTGCGCGGGACCGCACGGGTCGACATCGGTCGCGGACGGCTGCGTGGAGTCTCGCTCCTACGAGGTACCTTCGATCAGCTCGGCAGCCTCGGCGAACTCGCCCTCAAGGCCGCGCGTGCGCAAGGTGGAAAGGATCTCCAACGCTTCTACGAAGACGAGTTCGAATCGATCGGGGGGAGCTTCGTCGTGGCGGACGGACGCGCGACGACAGACGACCTCAAGATGGTCTATCGAGACTACACAGTAGATCTCCGAGGGGGGCTCGGCCTCACCGATCAGAGTATCGACATGACGGGTAAGCTCACGATTGATAGCGAGGTCGATAAGGCGCTGGCGACGCCAGCCGCGGGAGCTTCTGTAGCCTCGGCCAACACCCGTGCAATTCCGCTTGCCCACGTCACGGGCACGCTCTCGGAACCGAAGGTGTCGATCCGCCCGCAGGACGCGGCTTCGTTTGCGGCGAGCTACGCCTTGGGCCGCGACCGCGGAAAGCTCGAGAAAAAGCTCGACGAGAAGCTCGGCCAGGGTACAGGTCGCCAGGTGCTGGACGCACTCGACGGCTTGCTCGGCGGCAGCAAGAAGAAGCCGTCGCAGTGAGTGATTGGTTCACGCTGCGCTGGAGCAACGCGGGTGTGGTCCTGCTCGACCAGCGGCGGCTCCCCCTGGAGGAAGTCTATCTGACCCTCGGCAGCGTCGAGGAAGTCGCACAAGCCATCGAGAGCTTGGCGGTCCGCGGCGCTCCCGCGATCGGGTGCGCGGCGGCACTGGCAGTTGCGCGTGCGGCGTGCGTGAGCGAAGCGCGGAACCTCGCGGCACTCCGTGCCGATTTGGACGCGGCGGTGGCTCGCCTCTCGCGCACGCGTCCCACGGCGGTCAACCTTTTCTGGGCACTCGGGCGAATGAATGCGATTGCGGACGCCGCCCTTGCCGCGCCGGATGCCTCGGTCGAGAGCGTACGCGACCGCCTGGTGGCGGCGTCGCAGGCGCTGCTCGCCGAAGATGTCGAGATATGCCGCGCCATCGGACGCACCGGCCTTCCCCTTGTGCCCGAGGGTGCGCGCATCCTCACCCACTGCAATGCGGGAGCGCTCGCGACCGCCGGATACGGCACCGCCCTCGGCGTGGTGCGTGCGGCATTCGAAGCAGGGCGCAAAGTTCAGGTGCTGGCCGACGAGACGCGGCCCTTTCTCCAAGGCGCGAGGCTTACGGCCTGGGAGCTCCAGCGCGATGGCATCCCCGTCACGGTCATCACGGACAGCATGGCCGCGTATCTTATGAGACGCGCGGAGATCGACCTCATCGTGGTGGGTGCGGATCGGATCGCCGCGAATGGCGACGTCGCCAACAAGATCGGAACCTACGGCCTGGCGGTGCTCGCCCGGGAGCACGGGATTCCCTTCTATGTAGCGGCTCCGCTCTCCACGCTCGACCTTGCAACGCCCTGCGGCGACGCGATTCCGATCGAAGAACGTGGCCGCGCGGAGGTGGCGGAGATCAGCTCCCACCCGATCCTGCCCGAAGGCGTCCCGGTGAGGCACCCTGCCTTCGACATCACCCCGGCCCGACTGGTGACCGCAATCGTGACCGAAGGAGGTGTCGCGCGGGCGCCCTACGCCCTTTCTCTTGCGACGCTCTGCGGGGTCTCACGCTGACGCCAAACGGTGCAACAACGAGTTGCATTGTCAGGTGATCGGCGAGCTACCCGCAGGCACCACGCAACCCACCGGACGCGCACACGCAGGGCGCGCGCAAGATCGCCACTGTGACTGTGGTCACAGGCACAGTTCCATGCACCGTCGATCCGATACGAGCGGGTAAGAGCA
>DAIOWK010000474.1:0-2089 GCA_036758525.1 Myxococcota bacterium | reverse complement strand
CGGAGCGCGGGACGGTGGTGCTCGGAGAGCCTCCAAGTGCGCTTCCCCGTGCGCTCGGCGAGACCCAGCTCGACCAAGAACTCGAGCCGCCGGAGCATCTGGAGTCTCACTTCCTGGGCGAGAGAGGAGTTCGGGACCGCCGCTTCGAATGCGATCGTTCCCGCGCCGTCCGCTCGCTCTTCCAGAATCCGGTCGAGGATCCCAAAGTGGCGCGCTCCGACTCCCCGCTCGCGTGCCTGCGCGCGGTCGTGCTCGCTCCGGAGCCCGAGCGTGCGGGTGGCGAGCTCCTGGCTCCGTGTGCGGATCCCGTGGCCCACGTACTCCCGCGACATGCGAAGCTCATGGCCCTCGCCCGTGCGGCCTCGGAGTGCGATGTGAATGTGCGGGTGGGCGGTGTCATGATGCTCAATCGCCACCCACTGAAGCGGCACGCCGAGGTCGCCCTCCAGCGCCCCGACGAGCTCGCGGGCGTGACGGCGGAGATCGAGGCGCTGGCCCTCCTCGGGCGAGACGATGAGCTTCCAGAGCCGCGGATCGCCGGCACGCTCCCAGCTCGAGAGCCTCGACGCGATGTGGATGCCGTCTGACCCCGCATCGAAACCGAGACCCGGTCGGCCGGAGTCCTGGGCGCTCTCGCGGGCCAGATACCTGCCATGGGCACGCCAGTGACCGCCGCTGCGGTTCGCGGCGTACCGGACCTTCACCACGCTCCGCTGCAAGGCGGAAGCCGGCACGGCCAGGCGCGGAACGCGACGGAACGCAGCACGCTTTAGGCGCCGGCCGCCGCGCATCCATGCGCGCACTTGGCGCAGGCGCAGGGCGCTCGGACCTCCGCCGCTAGCCCGGAGACGACGCGGCCGGAGGCGCATCTTCACGCCGTCGTCCGTGCGATCTGCCTTCGTCATCTGCGACCCGCGGCTGTAGCGGTTCCCGCAGGTAACGAGGCCGTGATCCGGTCGGCAATTGCGCGCGAGGCTGTCGCGAAGAGGGATGCTCGCGGTACGAATCCGGATCCGCTGGCAGCACACATTCCGTCGGGGATGAAGTCTCGGGCCGCCATCGGTGCAGATTGTCCGCAGAGTTCGCGATTCGGCCACAATCCGAGTGGAATCTATTGTTTGAGTTGAGAAATCAGGGAAACAAGGCGGTGTCGCGCGCGCGCAACTGCACAATCTCCGATCCCAACTGCACGCTGCGCCGATGCAATTCGGAAACTCGGGCGCTCCTGCTTAATCTTGCGCTCCACTTTCGTTCCGCGAGTTCATATGCCGTGCGGAGAACATTTCCTCGAGCTGATTACGCTGGGTTACCACCAGGACGCGATGTCAGCCTGCATGGAAACGTGTCGACGGGTTGGCTGCTTTGCGCGACAGCGGAGCGGCGTGTCGCGCACCAAGTCGTAAAATTTGAACTTCGAAGCGCACTCGAGGACTTCGAACCGCTGACCGTCACGGTCTTTGAAGTAAGAGGCGGGAATCCCACCTGCCATCGGCTTCCAGTCGGGAAGGTGCTGAGGCGCGCTCACGGTGTGCGAACGCTGCTGCGAGTAGGCATTGGTCGCGCGGCTACTCCGTGCAGTAGCGCAGGAGATCGAGGCGTGGCAGGAAGAGGCGCTGAATGATTTCAGGCCAGGCGTAGTGTTTGGCGGTCTTGCGGCCGGCGCGACGCATCGACTCGGCCTCGGCGGGATGGGCCTTGAGGCGCTCGAAAAGGCCGACGAACTCCCGCGGGTCGGGGGTCTGCAAGACGAGGGCGTTTCGGCCGGGCACGGCGTAGTCCTCGCCCGAGATCCCGGTGCAGGCGATGCCGCCGGCGGCCATGGTCTCGAGGCCCACCAAGCCGAAGGGCTCATGGCTGCTGTTGGCCAGCACGGCGTCGGCGCCGCGGAAAAGGACGCGCCGGCTCTCGGGATCGACCGGGGCCTTGAGGTTCACCATGTCCACGTCGTCCAGGCCCCCGAGCCTTTCGAGCAGGCCCTGCACCCCGCTGTCCGTGCCGTTGCGGTCCAACACGCGCAGGCCCAAGGCGCGGGCGACGGCCAGCACCTCATGGCCATGGGCCTCGGCACCGCCCCGGGCGATCAGCAGGG
>DAIOWK010000473.1:0-2103 GCA_036758525.1 Myxococcota bacterium | reverse complement strand
GGCTCCTCTTGATCGATGCCGCCAATACGCTGTACCGCGCGTTCTTCGCCGTGCCGCCGCTGCGCAACGCAAAGGGCCTGCCCACGAACGCCATCTACGGCTTCGTGAATATGCTCCAGAAGGTGATCCGCGAGCTCGCTCCCGACCAGCTCGCGATCGTGATGGATGCGCCGGGCAAGAGCTTTCGCCACGCGCTCTACGCCGGCTACAAGGCGACGCGCGACGCGCAGCCTGAGGACCTCACCACGCAGATCCCGTGGCTCCGCGAGATCGCCGAGGCCTACCGCATCCCCGTGATACAGCTGCCCGGAGTCGAGGCGGACGACGTGATCGCGACGCTCGCGCGACGGGCTCCCTCGGACGTGGCCGTCACGATCGTGTCCACGGACAAGGATCTCATGCAGCTGGTGAGCGAGCACGTCGAGCTGCTCGACACCATGAAGGACCGCCACTATGGCCCGGCCGAGGTGGAAGAGCGCTTCGGGGTTCCTCCCTCGGCGTTGCTCGACCTGCGCGCGCTCGTGGGAGACCCGAGCGACAACATTCCGGGCGTGAAGGGAATCGGCGAGAAGGGTGCCGCGCAGCTCCTCCGCGAGTTCGGGAACCTCGAGAGCCTGCTCGCCCGAGCCGGAGAAGTTCAGAACAAACGGGCACGCGAGGCGCTGCTCGCCCAGGCGGACGAGGCACGCCTTTCGAAGCGACTCGCCACGCTTGAAACGGAGCTCGACCTGCCGATCGACCCGGCTGCGCTCGCGCGCCGGGAACCGGACCGCGAGCGGCTGCGCAGCCTGTTCGAGGAGCTTGAGTTCGTTCGCCTGCTGCAGTCCCTGGGCGAGCCGCAGACGCCGCAAAGCGGGGACCCAGGCGCGCGCCCTGCGTCTGCGGGACAAGCGGCGCTCTTCGCCTCTGAAACCCGAGGGACGCCCCCGTCGACGCGCATCCTCGGCAGCGAGGACGAGCTCGCCGCGCTTCCGGCCGAGCTGCGGGCACAGGAGCTCATCCTCCTTCACGTCGTTTCGAGCGGAGAGGGCGGTGCGGTGCGCGAGGAGCCCATCGGGCTCGCGTTCGCGCTCGCGGACGGCCGCGCCGCCTACGTGCCGGTCGGTCATCACACTCTCGTGTCGGGCCCGGGACTCCCCGTCGACCAGGTGCTCGAAACATTGCGCTCCGTCTTGGTGGGCCCGAACGCACGACCCTGGGGCGGATCCGGCACGCAAAGAATCGCGGTCTTGCTGGGCGAGCAAGGCCTCGAACTGCCCGCCCCGGCCTTCGATGTGGAACTTGCTGCGTTCCTGCTCGACCCCGCTGCGCCGCGCGGCACGGTCGCCCTTGCGACACGTCTTCTCGACTCGAAACCCGGCAGTTGGGAGGACCTCGCAGGGCGCGGTGCACGCACTGTTCCCGCGCAGGAGTTGCCGGTTAGAGCCGTCGCTGCTTGGGCGGGGGCGGAGGTCTGTGCCCTTTGCGCGCTCGTGCCGCTCCTTGGGGAGAGGCTCACGCGCGACGGTCTTCGTCCCCTCTTCGAGGAAGTCGAGCTCCCGCTGACCAGCGTTCTCGCAGCGATGGAGCGAACGGGCGTGCGAATCGACGAGTCGGTCCTTGGCGCCCTGTCCCAGGCGTATCAATCCGAGCTCATGCGGATCGAGGGGGAGATCTTTGCGCTCGCCGGGGAGCGTTTTCAAATCGCCTCCCCAAAGCAGCTGCAACACATCCTGTTCGAGAAGCTAAAGCTCCCGGTCGTACGCAAGACGAAGACCGGGTATTCGACGGACGAAGCCGTACTTGAGCAGCTTGCGCCCCATCATGAACTGCCCGCGCGGATCCTCGCACACCGCCGCTTGGCCAAGCTGAAGAGCACCTACCTCGACGCTCTGCCGCCGCTCGTGAATCCCCGGACCGGACGCGTGCACCCCACGTTCGTGCAAACCGGCGCGGCGACGGGGCGCCTCTCGTGCGTAAACCCAAACGTGCAGAACATCCCGATCCGCACGGAAGAGGGGATCCGCATCCGGGAGGCCTTCGTCCCCGCCGAGGGTTGCCTGCTGGTCTCCGCAGACTACTCGCAGGTGGAACTGCGCATCCTCGCGCACTTCTCGGGCGACG
>DAIOWK010000472.1:0-2104 GCA_036758525.1 Myxococcota bacterium | reverse complement strand
CGAACGGGAGCTCACGATCCGTCCACAGGAACATCCCGCCGCGCCCCACGTCTCCCGTCAAGAAGGCGGTTTCCCCTCTGGCGTTGCGCACCGAAAGGCGCTCGGGGTAGCGCTTATAACGCCGCCGCTTGGGCTGTCGCACCAGGTTCGCGATGCCGGCGGCGATCTTTGCGACTTCGATGGGCCGCACGAGGTAGCCCGCTGCCCCCGCTTTGCGCGCCGCGACGCGGCGCTCGGGTCGCAGACGATCATCGACCAGCACGACGGGAACCTCCTCGATGCCGGGGATGCCGCGCAGCGAGGGGATAAGCTCGATGCCCTCGAATCGTCCGAGGTGCGTCTCGGCGAGGACGAGCTCGGGCGAGGCGCTCTCGAAGGCCTTGAGCGCCTCTTGTGCGGTGCGCACGGCGACCGTCTCATAGGCGCGCAGGCGCAGCGATTCGAGCAGCGCGCGGTCACTCGCGAGACGCGCGCCGACCACCAGGATGCGCGCCGGGCGCTGGTGAGGTGCTGCGGGCGGCGGCGCAACCTCCGCCCTGGGCGCAAGACGCGCCTCGCGCTTGAGACGCGAGTCCAGGCGCGCCAGCTCCTCGAGTCGCGTGGTGAGTGCGAGTTCCAGATCGAGGGCGGTGGCCCAACCCGGGTTCGCGGGGTAGACGCGGTCCTCCGCGCGCCGCAGCGACACTCCGGAGAGTGGGCCGCGACCGGGCAGAACGATGCGACCGCTTTCGATGACGCGACCTCGGGAGAGCCGATCCTCGACACCGATCGGGAACGCCAGCACCGGTCCGTCCTCGGAAACCTCGATCTCGGTGCCGAGCTTTTCGAGCCAGCGGCGCGCGCGGCCCAGCGCCTCGATGCGCACCTGCCACGCAGTACGGATTCTGGCTTCGATCTCCAAAGGGCTCAGGCAGTCCACGATGCGGATCAGCGGAAGGTGGAAAAGGGCCCCAGGCTTCAGGCACTTGATCCGGTCGTCCCCGACCGTTGCGAAGGTGACCGACGCGAAGCGTCGGGGAGCTCCGGCCAGCGTCTCAAACGGCTCGGGGCGTAAGCTGAGGGTCGCTACGAGCGCGCGTCCGCCCGGCACGGGTCGCGCGTCGAGACCCATTCCCACCAGGCGGCGGCGCACGATCTCTTGCCGCCGGCCTTCCTCAGCGATTTGCATGGGTGCTGCCGGCTCCTCGGAACCCTCTCCCGTTGCTCAGTTTTTCGGCCCGCCGAAGCCACGCCTTGAGACACTCCGGGCCAAAAGAGAGGGCCCGGGAGCTTGCCGCTCCCGGGCCCTGTGCGATTGCGAAGCCTGAGGCGCGGGCTACATGCCCATGCCGCCCATGCCTCCCATACCGCCCGGCATGCCGCCCGCCGGACCGTGGCCTTCCTTCTTCTCCTCGGGCTTCTCCGCGACCATGGCCTCGGTCGTGAGCAGCAGCGCCGCGACGCTGGCTGCATTCTGCAGGGCCGTGCGACAGACCTTTGTCGGGTCGATCACCCCGGCCTTCAGCAGGTCTTCGTACTCCTCGGTGGCCGCGTTGAAGCCGAAGGCGCCTTTGCCCTGCTTCACCTTGTCGACCACGATGGAGCCTTCGACGCCCGCATTCTGCGAGATCATGCGCAGCGGCTCTTCGATCGCTCGCCGCACGATGTTGATGCCGGCCCGCTGCTCCTCGGAGGCGTCGATCTCGTCCAGCACCTTCTGTGCGCGAAGGAAGGCGACGCCGCCGCCCGGCACGATGCCTTCCTCCACCGCGGCGCGCGTGGCATGGAGCGCATCCTCCACGCGTGCCTTCTTTTCCTTCATCTCGGTCTCTGTCGCTGCGCCGACCTTGATGACGGCAACCCCCCCTACCAGCTTCGCGAGCCGCTCCTGGAGCTTCTCCCGGTCGTAGTCGGAGGTGGTCTCCTCGACCTGCTTGCGGATCTCATTGCAGCGGGCTTCGATGTCCTTCTTCGCCCCTGCACCGTCGATGATCGTCGTGTTGTCCTTGTCGATCTTGACTCGCTTGGCCCGGCCGAGATCCTTGAGCGTCACGTTCTCGAGCTTGAGACCGAGCTCCTCGGCGATGACCTGTCCACCGGTCAGGATGGCCATGTCTTGCAGCAT
>DAIOWK010000471.1:0-2139 GCA_036758525.1 Myxococcota bacterium | reverse complement strand
GCATCTGGCGTCCGCCGTCGTTGAAGTAGTACTCCCGCGTCACCTGCCAGCCCGTGGCTTCAAGCACGCGCGCCAGGGTGTCCCCGAGCACGGCCTGACGCCCGTGTCCAAGGGTGAGCGGGCCGGTGGGATTGGCTGAGACGAACTCCACCTGCACGCGCGCGCCGCGCCCCGCGTCGGAACGACCGAAGCTCGCACCGGCGCGCAGGATCTCCCGCATCAGCTCATGCCAGCGTTCGCCGGCAAGCCAGAAATTGACAAAGCCCGGCCCCGCCACGACCGAACGTGCGACGAGTCCACCGGCTTTGCCCACCGCGCTCCGCAGCCGTTCCGCCGCCTCACGGGGGGGCTCGCGTAGACGCTTCGCGAGCAGGAGCGCGGCGTTGCACGCAAAGTCCCCATGCTCCGCCTGGCGGGGGACGTCGAGCGCGAAAGCCGGCGGCGGCCCCGCGTCGCCCGCCTCGATGAGCAGTGCACGCACCGCCGCCTCGATCTCCCTTTGCAGCCGGTCCTTCATGCGCGCCGGAGAATCGCTTGCTCCCCTCGGAGCGTCAAGGAATTCGAGGGGTTCCGCCCTCGGGGCGAGGTAGACGCACGACGATCTCACCTGGCTTCGCAAGCTCAAGATCCTCTCGAATCGCTCGCTCGGTTGCGAACGGATCGTGTTTCAAGGCGCTCGACTCATCGCGCAGCGCCTCGACCTCGCGTCGTAGCTCGTCGATGCGCCCAGCCGACGCAACCAGGTGTGAGCGCAGGCGCAGCCACGCTCGGATGCCCGACGTCTCGTCGAGCATCGCGTAGACCACAGCCAGGGCGATGATCGCCGGAACGAGAAGGAGACGCCTCACCCACCCCCCCCAATGAGTGGTGCCGTCGAGTGCAGCCTAACGCGCAGCGCGGGCGTCTGACAAGGCGGGGCCATCCGTCTTGGGCCTTCGCTCGCTGCCGAGGAGTTCACGGATCCGATCGACGTAGATCTCGGCGTCCCAATCGCGTGGGCCCACGAAGCGGGCAACCACCCTTCCCTCGCGGTCCAGCAGGAACGACTCGGGATAGCGGTAGGTCTGGTAGGCGTGGGAGACCTCGTGGGAGGGGTCGAGCAGGATCGGGAGCGAGAGTCCGAGCCGATCCCGATAGCTTTCGACCTGGCTCCGGTCCTCGTCCACGGAAACGGTCAGCAGGGCGAAGCGTTCGCTGTCGAGGGATCGGCGCAAACGATCGAGCGCCGGCATTTCTTCTTCGCACGGCTTGCACCAGGTTGCCCAGAAGTGGAGCAGTACGACGCGCCCGCGCAGGCTCTCGAGCGTCACGGGCTCCTTATCCGCAAGAGACGGGAGGGAGAAGAGGGGCGCCGGACGCCCGGGACCAATCGGGTCTGGGGTGCGGTCGGCGAAGAGCGTGAACAGAACCCCGGCTGCGACGGCGATCGTGATCAGCGTGACTGCGCTGCGGCCCTGCATTGGTCCGCCCGGCGGAGAGCGCCGGACTAGCTCGCTTTCTTCTTCGGGGCGCGCTTGCGGGCCGGCTTCTCCGGCGCAGCCGCCTTCTTTTCTGTCTTTGCCCTAGTGCCCTTCGGCTTCTCATTGCCCGGCTTCGCCTTCGCGCCGCGCTTGCCGCCCTTGCCCTGCGGCTTTTCCGGAGTCGGCCCGGTCACGAGTTCGACGATCGACAGCGGGGCGGCGTCCCCCACGCGGACGCGGTACTTCACGATTCGCGTATAGCCCCCGGCACGTTCGCGGAAGCGCTCCGCCAAGTCACCGAACACCTTCGCGGCCACGTCGCGACTGCGGATCACGCGCAGTGCGTGGCGACGTGCATGGAGATCGCCCCTTTTCCCGAGGGTGATCATTCGCTCGGCGATACGGCGCACCTCCTTTGCCTTCGCGTCGGTAGTCTCGATCCGCTCGTGTTCCAAAAGCGAGGTCACCATGTTGCGAAAGAGTGCGCTGCGGTGGGCACTCGTGCGACCGAGCTTTCCGCCGTAGTTCCCGTGGCGCATCGGCTAGGCCTCGCGTTGGCGCGACTCGAGCTCCTTCCGCGATGGGAAGTTCTCGAGCCGCATACCGAGGGAGAGCCCCATCGACTGGAGCACCTCCTTGATCTCGTTCAGCGACTTTCGCCCGAAGTTCTTCGTCTTCA
>DAIOWK010000470.1:0-2182 GCA_036758525.1 Myxococcota bacterium | reverse complement strand
CCGATCGGTCCGCGCTCGTCGACCGGGTCTCCGATCACGTTCATGATGCGGCCGAGCGTCTTTGCGCCGACAGGGACTCGGATTTCGCTCCCCGTGTTCTTGGCCGGCTGTCCGCGCACGAGGCCGTCCGTTGTATCCATGGCGACGCAGCGCACGGTGTTCTCGCCCAAGTGCTGAGCAACCTCGATCACGAGGTTGTCGGGGCGGTCGTCGATGGACGGGTTGCTGAGGCGCAGCGCATAGTAGATCTCCGGAAGCTCCCCGGGCGGGAACTCGACGTCGACGACGGGGCCCATCACCTGGATGACTTTGCCCGGCTTGAGTGCCTTTTCCGTTGCTTGTGCCATCTCTTCGCACCTCTCTCCGGCCCTTCGGGAGTCTCTAGAGCGCCTCCGCGCCGGTAATGATCTCCACGAGCTCACGGGTAATTGCGGCCTGGCGAGCGCGGTTAAAGCGCAACGTCAGGTTCCCGATCATCTCCTCGCCGTTGCGCGTCGCTGCCTCCATCGCCGTCATGCGCGCCGCGTGCTCCCCGGCCTCGCTTTCCAGAAGCGCCCGGTAGATCGCCACCTCGAAGGTCTTCGGGACGAGGAGTGTGAGCAGCTTACGAAGGTCAGGCTCCGCGCTAAAGGGGATCGCGTCCTCTGCCTTCTCGTGGATCCGCGGCAAGAGCCTCACCACGCGGGGCGCCTGGGAGAGGGCGGAGGCGAACTCGCTGTACACGATCCGTGCCGCGTCGATTTCCCCGGCGAGATACCGCTTCGCCAGGTGCCCGGCCACCTCCACCGCCGTGTCGTAGCTTGCGACGCCGAAAAGCTTTGCGACGTCGATGTCGTGGGGGCGTCGCCGGCGGAAGAACTCCACCGCCTTGCGGCCGATCAAGTAGAGCGAGATGGCCTCGAACTCCTTGGCGTGCTCCATGATCTCCCGCTGTGCGAGCTTGAGCACGTTCACGTTGAAGGCACCCGCAAGGCCACGGTCCGAAGTCACCACGATGAGCTCAAGTCGCGTCGTCGTCTTCGGGGGTTGAAGGAGTGGGTGATCGAGCTCCGGGTTTGATGCCAAGACGTCCTGGAGCATACGGAACATCCGATCCGAATACGGGCGCGCGGCAAGGATGCGCTCCTGCGCCCGTCTCAGCTTCGCTGCGGACACCATGCGCATGGCGCGCGTAATCTGCTGCGTCTTCTTTACGCTCTGGATCCGGCGCCTTAGATCGCGCAGGCTCGGCACGCGCTATGCCCCGCCCTGGGCCACGGTGGGCTGGAAGATCTTCGCGAACTCATCGAGCGCTGCGCTCAACTTCGCCTTGGTGGCGTCCTCGAGTTTCCCGCTGCTGCGGATCGCCTCCAGGATCTCGGGATGCTGCGCTTTCATGAAGGCCAGCATCTCGCGCTCGTACCGCCTCACGTCCTCCACCGGGTAGCCACGCACCCAGGAAGGTCGCGACTCCTGCGGTGTCGCCGCAAAGATCGAAAGCACCTGGTGCTCGACGGGCATCGGCTGATACTGACTTTGCTTCAGCGTCTCGGTCAGGCGCTCGCCGTTGGCGAGCTGCTCCTGGGTGGCCTTGTCGAGATCCCCGCCGAACTGTGCGAAGGCTGCCATCTCTCGGTACTGCGCGAGATTGAGCTTGAGCTGGCCCGCGACCGATCGCATGGCCCGGACTTGCGCAGCACCTCCCACGCGAGAGACCGAAATCCCGACATTGATCGCCGGGCGCACCCCGGAGTTGAAGAGATCGGTCTCGAGGAAGATCTGGCCGTCGGTGATGGAGATGACGTTGGTCGGAATGTAGGCCGACACGTCGCCGGCCTGGGTCTCGATGATCGGCAGGGCCGTGAGACTTCCGCCCCCAAGCTCGTCGCTCATCTTGGCGGCGCGTTCGAGCAATCGAGAGTGGAGGTAGAACACGTCCCCCGGGAAGGCCTCGCGGCCCGGCGGGCGGCGCAACAGGAGCGAGAGCTGGCGGTAGGCCACCGCCTGCTTCGAGAGATCATCGTACACAAGCAGCGCATGGCGGCCGCTGTCGCGGAAGAACTCTCCCATGGTGACACCGGTATAGGGCGCGATGTACTGCAGCGGAGCAGGCTCGCTCGCGGTCGCCGCAACCACGATCGAATACTCCATCGCGCCAAACTGCGTCAGTCTCTCGACCACCTGCGCCACGGTGGACTGCTTC
>DAIOWK010000469.1:0-2191 GCA_036758525.1 Myxococcota bacterium | reverse complement strand
GACCTCGCCCGCATGCGCCTCGTGAACGACATTCTGCGCAGCGGTGAAACCGCCTTCGGACCAGACTTCCTGGAGCGTCTCAATGCCGCTTCGGAGGTGCAGCGCGGGCAGCGCTTCCGGCGCATCGAGGACCTGGTGATCCGACCCTCCGTGGGCCTCGGCGCCCTCGCCGGTCAAGTTCTCGAGAACAAGCGCGGCGAGAAGTCGGTGGCTCCGCTCTTGCGCCTCTCGCTCCGACTGCTCGGCTCCGGAGGCCCGGCCTCGGAGGCCGACCTGCTCTCCTATCTGCTGTTCGACCGCTCCTACGCCGCGCCCGCCGTCGAGCTCGGCTTTGCCGACGCGCGCGCCCGCGAGGAGGATCTCCTCCGGTTCTTCTCCGATGCTCCCGTGGAGCCCGCCTAGGGTGCGGGGCGACCAGCTCTCACGGCAGTGGCTCCTGATCCAGCGCCTCGCGCGGAGCCGCGCGGGCATCGGGCTTGACGAGCTCGCCCAGGAGCTCGACTGCGTACGCCGCACCGTGTACCGCGATCTCGACGCGCTCCAGTATGCGGGCTTCCCCGTGCTCAGCGAAAAACGCGACGGCCGGGTCTACTATCGTTTCCTCGATTCATTTCGTTTGGGCGACGTGCCGTTCACCTCCGACGAGATCCTGGCCTTGGCCTTCGGTGAGGATCTGCTGCGCACCCTCGAGGGGACGGTCTTCCACGATTCGATCCATTCGGCTCTGGCGAAGATCCGCGCGGTCCTCTCGCCGGACCTCGCCGCCTATCTCGCGAAGCTCGGGCAGTCCTTCCGTGTGCTCCCGGGTCCCCACAAGAGCTATGCGCGATACCGCGACACGATTCGCGTGCTGAACGACGCTGTCCTCTCGTGCCGCACGCTCGCGATGCGCTACCGCACCGGCCGCACCGGCAATGTCGCTCAACGGGAGCTCGATCCCTACCGGGTCTGGTACCGCGGGGGCGCGCTCTACGTGGTCGGGCATGACCACCGCTCGGGCGAGATCCGCACCTTTGCGGTCGACCGCATCCAGAGCTTGCGCGCGACCAGCCGAAGCTTTGCAGTCCCTGCGAACTTCGACTTTGACGCCTACATCGGCTCGTCGTTCGGGGTGATCGCGGAGCCGCCGTTCAAGGTGCGGATCCGCTTCGACGCACGCTGGGCCACCTACGTGGAAGAGCGTACCTGGCACCCAAGCCAGAAGCTGGCTCCCCTGCCCCATGGCGGGCTTCTCTTGGAGATGGAGGCGGGCGGCACGGCGGAGCTCCGCAGCTGGGTCTTGTCCTTCGGCTCGGGGGCCGAAGTGCTCGAGCCGGCCGAGCTGCGGGCAGAGGTCGAGCGGGAGCTCGCGGCCTCTCTCGCGCGCTACCGCGCCGCCACCTCCGCGCGCCCTGCGCGGCGCCCGGGCCGGTAGGGCGCTAGTTCGGGACGAGTTCCAGGCCCTTCGGCGTCTCGCCCCGTCCGCTCACCATCATCCCGAGCTTTCGGTACTGGCTCTCCGTGCGCTCGGTCAGAAGCCCCAGACGCACGAGGTTCGGAATCACCGTGTGCATGTAGGGCATGCTGTTGAACTCCGCGAAGTTCGGCAGCGAGACCGCCATCTGCACCACGCTCCCGGGTTCGATGCCGTACTTGGGACCCAGGATGTGCAGCATGTCCATCTGCTGGTTGGCGTTTAAGGCCTCGAGGATTTCAAACGCCCAGTCTTCCATCTCGGTCAGCTGCTCTTTCTCCGCCTCGCGCACGACCCGGCGCATGGAGAGCACGCCGAATGCGGCATGCCGCGCCTCATCCTGTTCCACACGGCGGAGCATCTCCGTGAGCAGCGGGTTCCGCGACTCGGTCCGCATGAGATCCATGATCCCGACCGCCATGCCTTCGAAGAGCGTCTGCATCCCGAGTGTCTTCTTCTGCGGTCCCTCGGCTTCGAGCAGCCGGTCGAGCAGGATCTTCAGTGTCGGGTTGATCGGGTAGATCATGCCGACCTTGCGCTGCAGGAACTTTGAGATCACCTCGATGTGTCGCGCCTCATCCACCACCTGGCTCGCAGCGTACCACTTCTCGTCCATTTTCGGGCACGCGTTGGTGAGCTGGCCGCAGAGCTGAAGCGCGGCTTGCTCACCGTGCAGGAGCTGAGAGAGCGTGTGGGCGAGCTCATCGAAGGCCGCGGCCTTCTGCGTCGCCTCGTCCT
>DAIOWK010000468.1:0-2193 GCA_036758525.1 Myxococcota bacterium | reverse complement strand
CCTGCCGGACGATGTCCTGCATCGTCGCGCGATGGAAGCCTTCGCGTGCGAAGCATTCGCCAGCTGCGGCGAGAATCTGGCCGCGCCTGGCTTTGAGGTGTGATTCGCTGACCTTCGGCATCTCGCTATTCCCTGTCGCTCACGGTTGAGCGCCTGCTCCGGTCGCTCCAGCAGAAGCCGAGCCGATCGCCCGCACTTCGGCCATCGCCGCACGGTAGAACTCGTAGCCCGCCATGCGACGGGCGGCCGGACCCATGTAGCGCGCACGATACTCCGAGGCGCCGAGATCCCACACAAGCTCGAGACCACGCTCGTCGAGGTAGGCGGGCAGCTCCGCGGGTTCGAGCCCAAAGGTCCATGGTTCGCCCGATCGCTCGAGAGTCGCGAACAGGTGTTCGGTGCCAGCGAAAACCACAGAGCCGTTGAGCAGACCGCGGTGAACGTAGGTAAAGAGGATCCGACTCCCGGGCGCTCCCGTCACGGCGACGTACTGCAGCGTGGAATCCACCGCGCCGGACGTCAGGTAGTTGGTCACGCCCTCCCAGAGGAAGAACGAGCGAGAGCGCGGCTCGAAGCCGGCGACTCCCAGCGCATGGGCGAGTTCTCCGCCATCCAGGTCGACGGCGACGAATGTGACGTGACGCGGGAGCGCACCGAGGACCGCGTCGAGACGCTCCTTCTTCATCGCAAGCGTGGCGGGATGATCGACCTCGAACACGCGAGTGCTGGCCAACCCGGGAAGTCGGTAGGCGCGACTATCGAAGCCGGCGCCCAAGATCACGAACTGCTGGAAGCTGTCCCGAAGCGCCTCTCTCATGGCATCGTCGATCAGGCGCGTGCGGGCGACCCCGGAGGTCCGTGCGCCCGGCCATCTGTGATCGATCACCCGTTCAACACCTGTGCCGAGCAAGGGGAGGCGGCAGAGGTCGGCGACGACGCCCAGCGAACCTCCGAGGAAACCGCGCGCCAGGCTATCGACGAACAGCCGCGCGCGAGGCGGTCGGCGGCATGTCTCGATGGCACGGAAGAGCGCCATGAACTCCGCCGTACGGCTTGCGGCCTTCCGTGTCAATCAACTGACCGCATGAGATAAAAAACGAGCATTCGTTCTTTATACTACATTTTCGATGAGTGCCAAGAGTGGACGCGCGGCCCCTCCGAATGCCCTTCGCAAGGAGACCCGACGCGAACGTGCGTCGGAGCATGTGAAGTCCGGGTCGGTCAACACCGTCATAGAGTCCAGCTTGCCGAAAAATTTCCCGGACGGGTTCGGCCGCGTTGACCCGCGGACCGCCCTCATTCCCCTCGAAGAGCCACCAATCCGGCTGTCGCTCGCCAAGGCTCTCGACGTGGAGAGCAAGGCGCCCCGCGAGCCCGAACTCCAATGGGTACAGCGCGCTCCTCGTGCGACTTCGGGGTCCACCCGGGCTTCGCCGCCACCCGGACACGTCGCCCTCGGGGAGCGATGTCGCGGACTTGGAGGTGGAGGATCTCCTGGTGGCGCAGTCCAGCGCGAGCCGCGAGGAGGAGCATTAGGTCGAATGGCGCTGGGGCACCCTCGAGGAGGTCTCGAGCTGCTCCTCTTCGAGGATCGAGGGGATCCGTCGAGTAACCCGCAGGAGTTTCACGCGGGGCGGAACAGGCCCCTCGAGCCGGCCCGCCGGGCTCAGTAGCCAGCGCGGCACGCAATACGCGGAGCGCCCCGTTGATCGTTTCGGGCGAGACGTCCTCGGCGCGGCGCTGCTTCACGAACGCGTCGAAGTCCGCCCCGCGCCGTCAGGGCGGTGGCGTTGAACGTGGCACCGTAGAAGGCCTCGAGGCGTCCTGCGTGCAGCCCCGCCTGATGGATCGTCCGGCTCTTGCCGCGCAGGCGGAGTGACCCGAGGTAGCCGCCCAGAATGTCGCCCATGGCAGCGTACCCCCCGCGGCGCAGGCATCTCGTGGAGCTCGTCTAAGATCCCTCTTACCTCGATCTTTGAAGCCCCGACGGACCGCCGCGCCCGCTCGCCGTTGACGCTTACGTCCACCTGCCAGGACCGCCCGCGCTTGCGAAGCTGCCCCGTCACTGCCACTCTGCTTTCTCCTCTGGTGTGAGCTCGTAGCTGGACCGATGAGGAAGAGTGAGAAGGTAAGTAAAGTCAATAAGTTGCCCGGGTGGCGGAATTGGTAGACGCACCAGATTCAGGGTCTGGC
>DAIOWK010000467.1:0-2204 GCA_036758525.1 Myxococcota bacterium | reverse complement strand
TCACGGTCCCGGGGATCGTCTTGTCGCAGCCGCTGATCGTCACGAGCGCGTCGAAACAATGCGCGCTCGCCACCAGCTCGAAGGGGCTCTTCACCTTCGCCGGCGGACCCTCAAAGAGCTCGTTCCCGTCGAGGAGCAGCGCCTGGAGCGTCGCGCGCACGTCGCCTTTGGTGGCGAGAAATCGCCGTGCCGTGCGTTCGACGGCAGCGGGCGGCGGATCATCGGCCAGAAATCGTCGGGCGAGCTTGCGCGCCAGATGCCCGGCTGTGGAAGGGTGCGCCGCCAGGCGCGAAAGCAGCGCCTCTCCCTCTTCGACGCCCTGGCCACTCGCGATGAACTGGCCGAGCACGACCTTCGGGCCTGTGTCGTGCCACGACGGGGCGAAACGGAAGGCCGGGGCACGCCGCGGCCGATCGATCGTCCAGCCCGTGAAGACGCGCGCCACCTGCTCGACGTCGCGCTGCGTGTAGCCACCATCGACGCCGAGCGTATGCAGCTCGAGAAGCTCCCGCGCGTAGTTCTCGTTCAGCCCGTCAGGTCGTTGCCGCTTTTGCGGCCCCTGAAAGGCTGGGAAGGAGGTGGATCCCGCGGGTTGTGGCACCGCGGAGCGCCAGTTGTCGAGATAGAAGAGCATGGCTGGATGGCGCGCCGTCGCAAGCAGGAGATCTCCGAAGCGTCCGAGGGCGAAAGGCCGCAGCACGTCGCGCTCGTAGGAGGCGAGGAAGATGGCTTCCATCCCCTTGCGCACGAACACGGAGAAGTGATTCGCCCAGAAGTCGACCATGGTCTCGTGCAGCGGGAAGTCGGCGTCGACGGCGTGCGCGACCCGACGCGCGGCGAGAGCCACAGCGATCTCACGGGCCTCCTCGCGGAAGGCCTGGGGGTCCTCTTGCATGGAGGCCCCGAGCTCCGAGGGGGCAAGATCCGAGTCGTCCGAGAAGGCTCGAGGTGGCATGGACCGCGCCAGCTGCGCGGCGATCCAGGCCCGGGCGCCCTGCTCCGCCACCCGCTCTAGCTCGCCGGGGGCCGGCCCGAAGGCCAGCCTGTCGAGGGCTCGCCGGGCGTCGGCACGGGCTTGCGGGCTCGGCTCGCGCATTCCTATCTCCTCCAGCGCTGAAACCCGCGGCAGGTACGGTAGTTCCGGGACCACCCCGGGAAGCCCTCGCGCGAGATGAGACGCTTATCGGCCCTCGGCGACACACACCATTCCCTGGGGAAAATCCACTCCTTGACGCCCGACCGGTCGGTCGGCTAGAAATAGGATCCCATCCGACCGATCGGTCAGCTGAAAAGAGAAGGGACCAAGTGAGCGAGGACCGCTTGGGGAAGGAGGCCGGGCTCATCCCCCGAACAAGCCAGGGAGTAGGGGGCGCGGCAGACGCACGGGAGGCGCTTGAAGCGCCCGGTTCCCGGGAGAAGATCCTCGACGTCGCGGAGGCGCTCTTCGCACGGCGCGGGTTTGCCGGCGTCGGCCTGCGCGAGGTGGCCCTGGCCGTAGGTCTTGGCAAGTCCTCCCTGTTCCATCACTTCCGGGGCAAGGTCCAGCTCTATCTCGAGGTGCTGGGCCGCGTGCTCGGCCGCATCGACGAGCGGCTTCGCCCCACCCTCGCCGCTGGGGGCGGTCCGGCCGAGCGGCTCACGCGCTCTCTCGACGTCCTCGTGGATGCCCTGGCCGAGCACCCGACGACGGCGCGGCTGCTCTTGCGGGCTCTCTTCGAGGACGACGCCTTTCCGGCGGAGCTGGGCCCGGAGGGCGACACCGTCGAGCGCCGCTTGGGCCGTCTGATTGGCGAGATCGAGGCGCTCTTGCAGGAGGGCATCGCGCAGGGTGCGTTCCGGCGGGTCTCCATCCCTCACATGATGCAGACGTTGATCGGAGCCACCGTCTACCACTTCGCGTCGGGAGAATTCGGCGAAGGTTTGATCGGCGGCTCACTGTTCTCGGCCGAGGCAGTGCGCCGGCGCAAGGAAGAGCTGAAGGCGCTTCTCTACCACGGGCTTACGGCCTAGCGTCGCGCCCGCGAGGAGGTTCTGTATGGAAAAGCTGATGCAGGAGCATCGCAAGCGATTCGGTGAGTTCGAGGTGATCGAGTTCGTGGACGAGAAGGAGGTCGAGCGCCTGCGCGAGCGGATCAATGTCGCAGTGCCCCTCACCTTGAACTGGCAGTGGAACTACGGGAGCGAGGTCGCTGAGCTGCGCCAGC
>DAIOWK010000466.1:0-2223 GCA_036758525.1 Myxococcota bacterium | reverse complement strand
TCGCCCCGTACCGCTACGAGGGGAGCGACGACGTCGGCGTCTAGCCCGGGACCTCTCGGCGAGAGGGTGTCCACGGGCGTGGCCGGAGCGGCCGCCCTCATTCTGCCATTTGCGGGCGTTTGGCCGCGCATCGACCCGGAGGCCTGGGTGGCGCCCGGGGTCGCGGTCATCGGGGACGTGGAGATTGGTCCCAGCTCGAGTCTGTGGTTCGGCAGCGTGGTGCGCGGAGATGTACACTGCGTCCGCATCGGCGCTCGCACGAACCTGCAGGATCTGTGCGTGGTCCATGTGACACGACACCTCTTCTCCACACACCTCGGTGACGAAATTACGGTGGGTCACCGGGCGGTTGTGCACGGCTGCCGAATCGGCGACGGAGCCCTGATCGGAATCGGCGCAATCATTCTGGACGGGGCGGAGGTGGGCGAGGAAGCACTGATCGGGGCCGGGGCGGTGGTAACGCCCGGGACCAAGATCCCTGCGCGCGTCCTTGCCCTCGGCGCCCCGGCTCGGGTGATTCGCGTGCTCTCCGCGAGCGAGCGAGAGGAGCAGCGGGGTCGGGCCCACCACTACGTTGCGCTGGCACGCGCCCACCGCGAGGGAAGGGCCCTATGAGCGTGGACGCCCCCACCACGCTTCGTCGAGCGGGCGCCGCGAAGGCGCTGCGCCCGCGACGCGCAGAGCACAAGGCACTCTCGCGCGCGCGCATTCTAGAGTCCGCGCGGCTTGTGTTTTTTCGGGACGGCTTCGCGGCGGCGAACCTCGATGAGGTGGCGGAACGCGCCGAGGTGGCGAAGGGCACCCTCTACCGCTACTTCGAGAGCAAGGCCGAACTCTACGTTGCGGTACTCACCCACAATGGGCGCGTGTTCGAAGAGAAGCTCCGCGCGACGGTGTCTCCCGAACTCGAGCCGGTCGAGCAGATCCGCCGCACGGCGCGCTTTTACTTCAACCACTGGACCCAAAACCCGGAGTACTTCGCGATCTTCTGGGCACTCGAGAACCAGGAGCTGATCGGCGAGCTCCCGAAGGGCGTCGTGGAGGAAGTCACAAAGCTGTGGGAGGCCTGCCTGCGGATCCTGGCCGACGTGATCGCGCGGGGGGTGAAGGAAGGGCGCTTCGCGCCCTGCGATCCGTGGGAAGTCGCCAACGTGTTCTGGACCCTCGCCAATGGCCTGCTCCAGACCGACTACGTCGCCACGCGCAAGCGACTGCGCCGTCGCCGGCTCGATCGGGTTTTTGAGCACGCAATCGAGCTTGTGCTGCGCGGCCTCTCAGTGGGCCAAGTACCCCACGCTTGACAGCCCGCCGACGATGATGAATCTTCCTGCGTGGAAAAGTGACCCTGAGTCACTTTTTCGTCACGCAGCCGTGATTGCATTGCCAGAACACGAGTTCGCATGTGACACCAAAGGAGGCCTGAGCCCGATGAATTCGACCGTCCAACATCGGATCCGCGAGATCGTGTGTGAGCAGCTCGGGGTGGACGCTGCGGAGTTGTTACCCGAAGCCAGTATTCTGGACGACCTCGGAGCCGACTCGCTGGACGTGGTCGAGCTTGTGATGGCGCTCGAAGAGGCGTTCGATATCGAAGTGCCGGACTCGGACGTCGAGGCGATGCGCACGCTCGGGGACGTGGAACGCTACGTCGTGGAGCGCACGAGCACGCAGACCGCCTAGGCCGCGCGTTTCAGCGCCGGGGACGCCCGTCCCGCATCCCCGGGAGCGCCCGTGCATAGACCCCGAGACCGGTCGCGACGAGCGCGCCGATGAAGGCGAGCGGGAGCCGTCCCTGGATTGCGTCATGGGCGGCGGACTGGGCGCGTGCCTGCATCTCCTCTGAAGGCGCTCCCTGGCGTGCGACCTGCACCAGCGCAGGGGCCACGATCAACAGGCAAAACAGCAAGAAGAAGCCTGCGAAGTAGGCGAGGGTCAGGCTAAATACTGGACGAAAGGGCGGCGCGCGGCGTCGCGCGGGCGGAGAAGGGCTCACGGGAAGCCGAGGCTACGCGCGTCGCGAGGGGCGGTCAACGCACGCTGCCCGCGCGCAAGCTTGACCCTCCCCGGGGCGCGGCGTAGCGTCGACGGTCGGCCGTGCCGAACCCCTCCCCCGAAGCTCCCAAAGCCCCGCATGCGCGGCTCCTCTTGATCGATGCCGCCAATACGCTTTACCGCGCGTTCTTCGCCGTGCCGCCGCTGCGCAACGCAAAGGGCCTGCCCACG
>DAIOWK010000465.1:0-2228 GCA_036758525.1 Myxococcota bacterium | reverse complement strand
AGCGCGTCGGACTTGAGCCGCGCTGGTACCTCGGGGCGTACGCGATCTACTTCTCTCTGCTGGCGCCGGCCGTGGTGGAAACCTTCCGTGGTGAGCCCCATCGCGCGGAGCGGACGCTTTCCGCCCTCGTGAAGCAGCTCCTGCTCGACGCGCAGCTCGCCATGGAGGCCTACATGGCGCGCCACGACCGGGAACTCGAGTACATGAACCGCGAGCTCGCCGCAGCGGGGCGGCACCTTGCCCGGGAGTTCGAGGACCAACGCGCGGAGCTTCGGCAAACCGAGCGGCGCGCTCGTGCCGCCGAGGACCTGGCCTCCGTGGCGACCCTGGTGGCGGGGCTTGCCCATGAAATCGGGACGCCGATGGGTGTGATCCAGGGCCACGCCGAGCTGCTCGAGTCCTCCGTCAGCGACGAACGAGGGCGCTGGCGTCTGCGCACGATCCGGGAGCAGATCGAGCGGATCTCTCGCATCATTCAGGCGCTGCTCAACACGGCGCGGCCGCGCGATCCGGTTCTTCTCCCGATCTCCGTGGCCCCCATCCTCGACAACTCGCTCTCCTTCCTGGCTGAAAAATTCCGGCGGCGGGGGGTCGAGGTAGAGCGGCACTTTACGGAGGCCCCGGAAATCTCCGGCGACTCGGAGAAGCTCCAGCAGCTCTTCTTGAATCTCCTGCTCAATGCGGTCGACGCGATGCCCGAGGGTGGAAGGATTGTGGTGAGCGTCGGGACGGACAGCGATGGGGCACTGGAAGTACGCATCCGCGATTCCGGGATCGGAATCTCGCAAGGCCAGCTCCCGCAGATCTTTCAGCCCTTCTACACGACGAAGGAGGCGGGCCACGGCAGCGGGCTTGGTCTCGTCGTGGCGCGCGAGATCGTGGCGGACCATGGAGGCGAGATCGACGTCGCAAGTGATCCCGGGGAAGGAACGGAGTTCCGGCTTCGCTTTCCCCCCCTCGGGCTTCGCCCCTAGGCGGGAAGTGCTGGGGGAGGGGGGAGGTAGGCGGCCCGCAAGAGACCCGCTTCGGTGATCAGTCCCTCGAGCCGCGGTCCACGGGGGGAGGGCGTCGCGACGGGGAGGCAGCCGATCCGTAGCGCGAGCATCCGACTCGCGGCGGTTTCCAGCGAGCACTCCGGGGGGATGGTAAGCGGGTCTTCGCGCACTAGGTGGTTGATCGTGGTTTCGCCCAGCGTGTCCGCGCCGCCCGCTCGGAGGCTCTCGCGCAGGGTTGCCAAAGAGGCCTCGAGCAGCGCGCGGTGCGATACCAGGCCGATCACGATTCCATCTTCCACAACCACGAGATGGCGCAGGCGCGCGGCGCGCATGAGCCCTTGCGCCTCGCTCAGCGTCGCGTCCCGGGACGCGGTCACGATTTCCCGGAGCATCACGTCTCCCACCTGCCGATCGTCCGCGGAGTACATGGTTCCCTCATCAGCCTTCTTGGCTGAAAGGTGCAGGGAGCGTGCCGCACAGGGAGGACCCGGAAACTCCTCCTGAGGCCGCTCGGGCGGAGGGACTGGGACCCATTGCCCCGAGGGAGCCTCCCGTATGGGGTGTGCTGTCACCTGGCATCCCGTGCCCCATACTGTGGCAAATCGACGCACTGACCGATGCGGAGGACCTCCGGGGAGGCTTCTCAGGTCGGCACGGTCCGTGCTGTAGAGGGCTCGTCATGGAGCAGACAGGCTGTGTGCTTGTGGTCGACGACGACTCCGCGATGCGAGAGATGTTGGTCTCCCTCTTGGAAGACCATGGGTTTCAAGCCCGCGCCGCGGCCAGTGCGGAGGAGGCGGTCGAGAAGGTTCGAGAGACCGAGTTCGACGCCGTGGTCTCGGATATCCGGATGCCGGGAAAGACGGGGCTCGAACTCCTGGGCGAGCTGCGGGAGATCCGCGCGGAGATGCCGGTCATCTTGATGACTGCCTTCGGCAGCATTGACTCCGCCGTGGATGCCATGCGCGCGGGTGCGTTCGATTACATCACGAAGCCCTTTAAGCGCGACGAGGTGCTCGTGGTGCTCGAGCGCGCCTTCGAACGCCGCGCCTTGGAAGAGGAGAACCGGCGTCTACGGCGGGCGGTCGATCAGACGAGCTCGTTCGGTGATCTCATTGGGACGAGTCCCGCGATGCGCGAGATCTTTGCGCTGATCCGCAAGATCGCCGAGAACCGCAGCAGCGTGCTGATCACCGGCGAAAGCGGGACCGGCAAGGAACTCGTCGCCCGCAC
>DAIOWK010000464.1:0-2268 GCA_036758525.1 Myxococcota bacterium | reverse complement strand
CGCGGAAGGGGCGCGGCTCAGGCTCGAAGCCCGCCGCGACCACACCGGCGTCGACGGAGCGCGCCAAGTGGAGAACGTGCGCCTCGGGCTCGAGACCCAGGGCCACCACACGCGGGCGGCGGGGCGACGGGAAGGCCTTGACCTCGCCCAAGTCGAGCATGAATGCGGGCACGGCCGTGAGCTGCGAGGCAACGAGCTGGAGCAGCGCGGGCAGATGCGTTTGCGCTGTACGACCGAGAAAGCGCAGGGTCACGTGCAAAGTCTCCGGGCGGACCCAGCGCACCTGGTCCCCGTACGGCCGGGAGCGCAGCTCGCGGATGAGAGCGCCGGCGACGCAGCGCGCCTGCTCGCACAGCTCGAGCGCGAAGAAGGTGCGCAGCTCCCCGGCGCGCGACCCCTGTGCGTGAGCCGCGCCTTCCCCTCGGCGTTCGCGTCGTGCGTGCTCTCCAGCCACGTCACTTCTTCCTCCGCAAGATCGTCGGCGGATCGAGCGGAGCGCCGAGCATGCGACGTCGCACCCAGTCGAGGGCAAGCTGCACCGTGAGCGCACGGTGTCGTTCGCGGTCCACGGGAAAGACGAAGTGATCGGCATGGGTGCCTGCCGCGTCAGCGAGCGCCAGATGGACCAAGCCCACAGGCTTGTCCTTGGTACCTCCATCGGGGCCCGAGATGCCGGTCGTGGAAAGACCCACGTCTGCTCCGAAGCGCTCGCGCACCTGCTCGGCCATTTTGCGGGCCACGGGCTCTGATACCGCACCCTCCCGCTCGAGCAGGCTGCGCGGGATGCCGAGCAGCGCCTCCTTGGCGGAGTTGGCATTGGCCCTGCGTCCACCGAGAAAGTACTCCGAGGCACCGGGCACAGAAGTGATGTGCTCGGCGAGGAGCCCGCCCGTACACGACTCCGCGACTGCAATGGTCTTGCGCTGCGCGCGCAAGAGCGCGCCGGCGACACGCTCCATGGTCTCGTCGCCTTCGCCGTAGACCAAGACGCCCAGTCGCGCGCGGATGGCATCGCAAACGTGGGTGAGCTTTGCGTCCGCTTCGGCGGCACTTTTGGCGCGGGCCAGCGGGCGCAGGTAGTTGTCGGGAAAGGCCGTGCGAAAGCCGAGCGTCACGTCGCCGCTCGAGGCGATGTCCTTCAAAACGTCGTCGAGGTTGGACTCGCCCATTCCAAAGGTTCGCAGAAGACGCGCCCGAACCACCTCGCTGGGTGCCCGTCGTGCGGCGAGCCGCGGCAGCACCTGTTCGTCCAGCATGCGCACGAGTTCCCGGGGAACGCCCGGCAGGGAGAAGAACACGACGGAGCCCACCGCAAGCATGAAGCCGGGAGCCGTTCCGATCGGGTTCGGCAGCACCTCGGCACCCTCCGGGAACCACGCCTGCTTTTCGTTGTTCGGGGCCATTTCGCGGCCCACGCTCGCATAGAAGGTGCGAAGTGCCGCGAGTGAGGGCGGGTCCAACACGAGCGGACGGCCGAAGCTCGCACCCAGCACCTCGGTGGTGAGATCGTCGCGGGTGGGCCCGAGCCCGCCCGAGACAAGAACCACGTCGGCGCGGCCGGCGGCGCGGCGGAACGCGTCTTCCATGTCCGCCGGGTCGTCACGCACAGAAGTGTGGAAGCGGGTCTCGATGTCCAGCCTGAGGAGCCGCTCCGAGAGCACGGCCTTGTTCGAGTCGACGATCTCGCCCCGCAAGAGCTCGTCGCCGATGGTCAGGATCTCGGCCTTCATGCCTCCCACTTCCATGCGATCACGCCGAGCGTCGCCGCCGCGAAGACGCCTGCCAGCACGTCATCCATCACGACCCCGGCCCCTCCCGAGAGGTTGCGCTCGAGCCAGCGCACCGGTCCAGGTTTCCACACATCAAAGATCCGGAATAGGACGAATCCGGTCACAACGAGAGGGACCGAGCCCGAACGGCCCGAGAGGACGAGCGGGACCAAGGAGAGGAGCTGTCCGGCCACCTCGTCGATCACGATGCGCCCGTCATCGTGCGTACCCGACTGGCGGCTGAACTCCTCCGCCGCCCAGATCCCGAGAAAGACGAGCGCCACGCAGGTGAGCAGATAGAGCATCGGCGAAAGGTGCGAAAGCATGGCGAACAGCAATAGCCCCGCTGCCGCTCCCGCCGTGCCCGGGGCCACGGGGCAATAGCCGACGCCAAAGAAGGTGGCGATCCACGCCGCAAGCCCGGTAGGGCGCGAGGTGTTGCGCGTGTGAAGAGGCGTTTCGATGCGGTTTCCGCCCGCTCGTGCGGAGGGGAAGCGCC
>DAIOWK010000463.1:0-2277 GCA_036758525.1 Myxococcota bacterium | reverse complement strand
TAGCGCTCTCACACAACATCGGAGGCGCGCCGCAAACCTGCGGCATGACCATCCTCGCGCGGCCCTGATCAGGTCCGCGCTTGCCAGGGAAGGGAGTCCATGCAGGAGATTCGCTTCGACGACATCGATGGACTGCGTTCGGCCATCTCTGAAGAGTGGGGACCGTGGGGTTCCGAAACCTTGGTCTCGCAGGAGATGATCGACCGCTTCGCGGAGCTCACCGGGGATCGCCAGTGGATCCACGTGGACGTCGAGCGTGCCCGCCGCGAAAGCCCGTTCGGCGGCCCGATTGCACACGGCTTCCTGACGCTTTCGCTGCTCCCCACGCTTCGTGGGGGCGCGGCGTTTCGAATCGTTGGCTACGGGAACGCCACGAACTATGGAGCCGACGGTCTGCGGTTCCTGGCCCCCGTTCCCTCGGCCAGCAAGATCCACGCGCGCGGCCGCATGGTCGGCGCCGAGGCAAAGCCGAAAGGGACGCTTGTCACGACCGAAACCGCGGTGCACGTGGTAGGGAACGACAAGCCCTCTCTCCTGTACAAGGGGCTTGTGCTCTACAGCCCGGCTCGAGTGCGCTCCTCATGAACCTCCGCGACAGCGAAGCGGAAGCCGGCTTCCGCCACGAGCTCCGTACCTGGCTGGCGGCGCACCTGCCCGCAGGCTGGGGCACGCCAGCTTTCCGAGAGCCGGAGACAGCGGCCGAGAAGGTGGAGTTCGCGAAGCGCTGGCAGCGGACACTCTTTGATGGCGGCTGGGCCGGACTCGACTGGCCCCGCGCGTTCGGCGGCCGCGGCGCCGGCGTCGTAGAGCACCTCATTTGGCAGGAAGAGTACGCGCGCGCGCGCGGTCCGGACCTGATCAATCTCGCCGTCGGCCTCGGCCTCGTGGGACCTACGCTAATCGCCCACGGCACCTCTCCTCAGAAGGAGCGTTTCCTTCAGCCCATCCTGAGGGGTGATGAGATCTGGTGTCAGGGATTTTCGGAGCCCAATGCGGGCAGCGATCTCGCCGCCCTTCGGACACGTGCCGAGCGCCGCAGGGATGAGTTCGTCGTGACCGGACAGAAGATCTGGACGAGCTTCGCCCGCTACGCTCAGTGGTGCATTCTCGTCGTCCGCACCAATCCCAACGCTCCCAAGCACAAGGGTCTGACCTTCCTTCTCGCCGATATGAAGAGCCCGGGAATCACGATCCGGCCGCTTCGTGAGATGACGGGGGAGGCATGGTTCAACGAAGTCTTCTTCGACGAAGTTCACGTCCCAATGGACAATGTGGTGGGTGAGGTGGACCGTGGCTGGGACGTCGTGGTGACGACGCTGGGCCACGAACGGGGCTCGGCGTCGCCGCACGCGCGACTTGCGGGCGAGCTCGAACGCCTGGCTGCGATCGCTCGTGCCACGCCGAGGTCTGCGGGCCGCGCCGCCGATGATCCGATCCTTCGCCAACGCATGGCGCAGCACGCGATCGAAATCGAAATCCTGCGGATCACAGCCTGGCGGAACGCGAGTGCGATCGCGAAGAACGGCGCACCGGGACCCGAGGGCTCGATCCTAAAGGTCTTTTGGAGCGAGCTCGACCAACGCCTTAACGAGACCGCGCTTGATCTTCTCGGGCCCGCAGGCATGGTGCCGCGCGGCGATCCCCGCGCAGTGGAATGCGGCTTCTGGAGCCACGAGCTTCTTTGGTCGCGTGCGGCAACGATCTATGCGGGGACATCGGAAATCCAGCGCAACATCATCGCGCAGCGAGCCCTCGGGCTCCCGCGAAGTTGACTCCGGAGGTGCCCATGGATTCGCGCTTTCCGTACCCCGCCAACCCCAACGGCTGGTTCCGCGCGCTTTACAGTGCGGAGCTCGGACCATGCGAAGTAAAGCCCCTCCATATCCTCGGTCGGGAACTCGTCGCCTTTCGAGACGAGCACGGCTGCTCACACGTCCTCGATGCCTATTGTCGCCACCTGGGTGCGCATCTCGGCTACGGAGGCCGCGTGGAGGGTCGTGGCCTGCGCTGTCCTTTTCACGCTTGGCATTGGGACGGGAGCGGCGCCTGCATCAACATTCCCTACGCCAAACGCATCCCGCCTGGCGCCCGCCTGCGCTCCTGGACCATGATTGAGAAGAATGGCCTCATCATGGTCTGGCATCACGCAGAGGAAAAGCCGCCCACGTTCGAGATGCCGGATCTCCCGGAGTACGGATCGTCGGAATGGAGCCCGTACGAGGTCCGACGCTGGAGGGTGCGCAGTCGGTGGCTTGACATGAATGAGAACGCTGTCGA
>DAIOWK010000462.1:0-2282 GCA_036758525.1 Myxococcota bacterium | reverse complement strand
GGGGGGTGGGGTGGGGGGCCGGGTGGGGGCGGGGGCGGGGGGGGACCAGGTTGGGGCTGGGGAGGCGTCGCCGCGCCGCCCGTAGTGCTTGATCAGCCGTCGGAATGGGTACAACGCGGACCTGAGGCAACTGCCGATGCAGAGCCTGCGCCTGCCTCTCCAACGCAGGGTTATTGGTACTACTGCCCGAGTTCCCGTCGCTACTACCCGAACGTCAAGAGTTGCCCAGAGCAGTGGGTGCCGGTTCCGCCTCGGTCACAATAGGCTGCGTCGCCGGCTCACATTCCACCCTTCAGTGTCGCGCGCAGGTGTCGTTAGTTCCGCTTGCGGTGCTTCGCTTGGGTGAAGCCCGTGCCTCCGCGCATGATTGCCCGAGCCCTTCTATGGCGGAGAGGGAGGGATTCGAACCCCCGAGGCGCTTGCGCGCCTAGCGGTTTTCAAGACCGCCGCCTTCGACCGCTCGGCCACCTCTCCGCGCCCCGACACCTCTAAGCCTAGCCGACCCCTAAAGCCGCGTCGGGGCGCCGCTAGGTGAGGAGTTCCACGGAGTCGCCGAGCGCCACTTCGCCGGGCTCCGCGACCCTGGCATACACACCGAGCTTCTGTGCCGCTTCACGCACCAGGGTCCGCATGATTGAGGGGTCACGAGGGAGATCATCGAAGCCGTGCGTCGTCATGACGCAGCGGGGGCAGGGGATCGTGACCTCGAGCGTGGCGCGGCCAATCCGGAGTTTGCGTCCCGGCCACGCCATCTCGACGAATCCCTCCGCTTGCGGCTCCGCCGCGATCAGGAAGTTCGGTCGGAAGCGTCGCACGTCGATCACAGATTTGGGCGCGCGATCCTGGAGCGTGCGTAGAGAAGCGTCCGTCATGAGGAGCAGGGGAAACGCGTCGAAGTATGTGCCCGGAGGGGTTTCAAACTCGAGCACTTCACGTGGGAAGACCGAGATGTCAGGAAGGGGCTCCTCAGGAAGAAGACCGAACAGAGACCGCAGTTCTGTCGAAACGTCAGAATGTGTCGGTGCACCTCTACGATAGTGCTCTAGGCGATGAGCCGGCTGGAGCGGCCAAAGCGTTACCTCCTGGCCCAAGGCATCCGAGAGAAGTTTGGAAGCGTTGGGATCGTGGGTCGTGAGCTGGCTCCCGTTGGGCAACGTGATCTCGGCAAGGTCCCCTCCCTGCATCGGGGGCAGAGGGTATCGGGACTTGCAGCGCATGAGGCTCGGGATCTTCTTTGCGCCGCGGATCCCTCCTCGCACCTCGTCGCGCACCGCCCACGCTCGGTCGCCGGGAAGACCACCGGCGGTGACCCCGACCGCCTCGAGGCGTTCGCCGCCCATCGATTTCACTGGATAGCGCCAGATCTCCGCCACGCGTCCCTCAGACATCGCTTCCTCCCGCGCCCCAGTATGCGCGTTGCGACGCGGGCGGGGCGCTCAATTCGCGGGCTCCGGGGTGCAGGAGCACCTTCCTTGAGCCGGCCGGGCGCGTGTGCTTCCCTCCCTCGCATGCTGGATCCTCGCACGCTCCAGGTCCGTCGGGAGGAGATCGCCGAGAGCTGCCGACGACGCGGGGCGACAATTGACATCGATGCGGCCATCGGACACCAGGAACGGGTGGCCGCGCTGCAAACGGCGCTCAACGACGCCAATCGCCGCCGCAACGAACATCAGAATGCGGGCAAACGGCCGATGCCGATCGCCGAACGTGAAGCTCATGCCGCAGAGGGCCGGCGCCACAAGGACGAGGTCGGGCGACTCGAGGCCGAGCTCGCGCTGGCCCAAGGAGCCCTCGCCGAGGCCATGTCGGCGATTCCCAATCTCGTTCATCCCGATGCACCCGTGGGCGGCGAAAACGACTTCCGGGAGCTCCGACGGTGGGGGACGCCCCGGCCGTTCGACTTCCAGGCCCTCGACCACCTGGCGCTCGGCGCAAAGCTCGATCTCTTCGATTTCGATGGCGGCGCGCGGGTGGCGGGTCAGAAATGGTATTTCCTCAAAAACGCTGCCGTCCTGCTCGAGCTTTCCCTTCAGCGTCTTGCCCTCGACGTGCTGATCGAAGACGGGTTCACACCCTTCATCACGCCTGACGTCGCGAAGCCGGAGATCCTGGACGGCATCGGCTACAGCCCGCGCGGCCCCGAGACACAGATCTACTCCATCGCGAACCATGACCTCTGTCTCGTCGGAACCGCGGAGATCACGCTTGGGGGTCTCTACGCGAACATGATCCTCGACGAGGAGCAGCTCCCGCTCAAGCTTGCGGGCCTTTCGCACTGCTTC
>DAIOWK010000461.1:0-2299 GCA_036758525.1 Myxococcota bacterium | reverse complement strand
AGCTCGGCGTGAAGGGTCGCAAGATCGCCGTCGTTATGGAGGACAAAGTCCGCAAGGTCGCGAACCGCCCCGAGCTGCTGACCGGCGGGATCAGTGCTTCCGAGTTCGCGCGCCTCGAGTTGTCGCAGAGCCTCAAGGGACTGCGGGTCGCCCGGCCGCCCGCGCGCGCGAAGCCGCTCGAAGCGCACATTCGCTTCGGCGTCCACCCAGAGCAGCCTGAAGCCGGGCCCTACGCTGCGGAGCGCTGCTACCTCTGCAGGGTGGCGGATCGAATCGATGACGTAGTTACGATCCGCAAGGAGATTCGTAAGCAACCTTTGCGCCAATACCGCCGGCCCGTGCTCGGCACGCAGCCGATTGCCGGTCTCGATCATCCGCTCCCGCGTCTCCTCGAGCCCCTGCGCCTGAAGCTCCTTCCGGATTACGTCTGAGAGCGAGTGGCTATAGAAACTGCGGCTGCGCAAGAAGGCGACCACCTCGCCCTTTCCCGCGGCATAGGGTCCCGAGAGGCCGAGAATCATGGGCTTCCCCTTACTCGGTCCGGCGGCGCCGGTCAAGGCGCGCCGGCGCCCGCCGCGGGCGGTAGCACGGGCCTTGGCCCTCCGGCACCCTGCGTTCTCGTGCATGTTTTTGTGACAGGTGCCGGGGGGTTTGTGGGCCGATGGCTCGTGCCGCGCCTTGAGCACGAGGGAGCCACGGTGCTCGGGGTGGATCGCGAACTCGACGTCTCGCAGGCCGACGCCGTCGCGGAGGCCGTTGCCCGGGCACACCCAGATGCGGTCGTCCACCTTGCCGCCCAGAGCTCGGTTACCGCCGCCGCCGCCGACCCCGCGGAGGCCTACCGGGTGAACTACCTGGGGACGCGTGCCGTGCTCGAAGCCGCGCGCGTCCACGCGCCAGGGGCTCGGGTGCTCCTCGTGAGCTCGGCGCAGGTCTACGGCTCTGCACCACCAGGCGCGCGGCCCTTCGACGAGAGCGCGCCGCTGCGACCGCGCTCGGCGTACGACTGGACGAAGGCCGCAGGAGATCTTCTGGGCGGTGCCTATGGTGCGCGCGGGCTCCACGTGGTGCGCGTCCGCCCCTTCAATCACACGGGGGCCGGCCAGGGTCCCGGCTTTTTCGCATCGGCAATGGCGCGTCAGATTGCCGAGATGGAAGCCGGCAAGAGCCCGCCGGTCCTCGTGGTGGGCAACCTCGAAAGCGTGCGCGATTTCCTCGACGTGGAGGACGTAGTAGACGCCTATGTCCGACTCCTGCGGGGAGCGGTCCCGAGCGGTGTCTACAACGTCGCAAGCGGCCGAGGTCGTACCATGCGTGAGGTGCTGGACCTTCTGCTCGATCGGGCAGCCCTCGCACCCGAAATCCGCGTGGACCAGGAACGTTTTCGCCCGACAGATGTGTCGGTCGGGACGGCCGCAAAGATTCATGCGGCAACCGGCTGGAAGCCAATCCGCTCGCTGGACGACACGCTGGCGCGCCTTCTCGACAGCTGGCGCGCGGCCGTTAGTGGCGCATGACGAGGCCGAGCCAGTGCTCGCCCCTCGCGTCCGTCGAGACGCGATCGGCGTCGACCCGGAATCCCATCGCGCCAAGGCGCGCACAGACCTCAGCGCGCTCCGGTCCCAAGAGACCTGAGACGATGAGAGTCCCCCCCGCGCGCGTAAGGCATGCCAGGCCGTCGACCAGGGGAAGTAGTTCGGTGCGCAGGAGATTCACGAGCACGAGATCGAAGGGCGGTCCCATGATCGCCTCGAGTGGTCCGACAAAGACCTGGAACTGTCCATCGTGGCGGTTTGTGCGCGCGTTGGCCCTGGCGGCCTGTGCCGCGAGGGGGTCAAGGTCGAAGCCTACCGCGCTCCTCGCGCCCAGTACGAGCGCTGCGAGCGCGAGAATGCCGGAGCCGCAGCCAACGTCGAGGACGCGCGCGCCTTCGACCCGGTCCGGGTCGAGTGCGTCCAAGAGTTCAAGCGCGAGGCGTGTTGAATCGTGGCTCCCGGTGCCGAACGCCTGGCCGGGCTCGATCACGATACAGGCCTGCCCGGGGCGGGGCTCAAACCCCACGAAGGGGGGCCGTACGACGAGGCGCGGGGAGATCTCGATGGCCTTAATTCCGGTGCGCCAAGCGATCGACCAGTCCAGCTTAGGCTCGGGCAGGGGAAACGAGACCTCGGCTGTGCCCGCAAGCGCCCTCACCAGGGCGTCCCGGACGGCGTCCCCACTCGCCGCGGGCGCGTAGAGGATGAGAAGAACCGCACCCCCCACAGCGTCGCGCTCCTCGAGCCCGACGCGGGCATCGAGC
>DAIOWK010000460.1:0-2304 GCA_036758525.1 Myxococcota bacterium | reverse complement strand
ATCTTTGCCCGCACCAGCTCTTCGCGCAGCATGGGCACAAGGGGCACCCCGCGCTGCAGGGAACGCTCGATGAAATCGTGTTCCTTGCGCATGCGCACGCCCACGTCTTGGTAGAACGACGCGGGCACTCCCTCCGGGCTCTGGCGTAGCCCCACGAGCACAAGGCCCACGCGCTCTTCCAGACAGGCGCGCAGCTCACTCGGTGCCACCTCATCCATCCTGCAGGCGGGGCCCTCGCTCGGGGTGGCGCTCGCTGGGCGGGAGCGCTCGACGGCGTTGCGAAAAACCGTGGGAAGGTCGACCGGACGACCGAGCTCCGCGGAAAGCCGGTCGCCAAGGCGCTCCATGGCGACTTGCATCACCATCTCGCGGGGCACGTCGTCGAGGCGTCCGTTCGAGAGCAGGAGCCCCGCCGCCGACTGGAGCTTCGCCTTGGCCCCCGGCCAGTCGCGCAGCTCCGCCGCCTTGAGCCCGTCGCTGGCAGTGGCTGCGGCCTGATCGAACACGCTGTCGCTCTTGCGCCAGCGCCAAACCCCAAAGGCGACGAGCGCAATCACGATCGCGGCGAGTGCCAGGACGAGGAGCGTCCCCTTGTGCTCCGTGTGGGTGTCGCCCTCGTGGTCGTCCTGCTCGAACACGAAGCGCATGTCGCCCGCGAGCTCGAGTAGGTCTCCCGACGCGAGCAGCGTGGGCTCGACCAAGGGGGTGCCATTCAGGAGCGTTCCGTTCGCACTGCCAAGGTCGACTGCGGTCCAACCTTCGGGGGAGGCGTGGATCAAAAGATGCTGGCGGGAGACCAGAGCGGAGTCCAAGACGAGCCCGCAGGCCTCGGCGTCGCGTCCGACCAGCAGATCCGCGTCGTCGAGCGGTGTCGTTGCAACTCGCTCTTCGCCGTGGACCTGGACGAGGCGCGCGCCCATCTCCGCCACCCCGCTCCAGGTAGACTACGGGCCGCTGCCCGTCGGAACGTCGATCTCTACGGTGGTCGAGGGACCGATCGAACCGGAGAGATAGCCGTCGATCCGCGCGCGGCTCCCCGCGCGATAGACCTCGACAATTTCGATGTTGGCGATCGGGTGGCCGTGGTCCACCAGGCGACCGCGCATTCCCGGTTTCATGCCCCTCGGCGTGCCGAGGTCGATCAGCACCGCTTCGACCTTGCCCGCGGCCCCCTCGGTCGAGATCACCGTCCCTGTGAGCTTCTCGGCGCGGGACGGCGCAGGAGCTTCTGGTTTCGTCGCCGCTCGGTGTTCCTTCTTCTTGGGCGGCGGTGGCGGCGGCGGAGGCGGAGCGTCGGCCTGAAAGTTCACCCGCAGCTCGTAGCTCAGGAGCCCGGCGTCGGAGGGCTCGGCGATCTCCAGAAAATAGATCCCGGGCTTATCGACCCGGGCCTCAAGGCCAGTGATCGGTGCTGCGCCGCTCTTGGCTTCGCCGAGCTTCACGGCGGCTCCGTCCGTGACGACGACCGAGTAGGGCGGGATGGGTTTGCCATCCTTGCTCACTGCGACCACTTCGACGCTCACGTGGCCTGGGTCCGGAGCTTCAAAGCGGTACCAGTCCGCGCAGTCGCCGTCGCTGCAGTCGAGGCTGTCGGCCTTCCAGGTCTCGAGGGGCAGGGGATTTGCGCCGGAGGGCTCGGCGTCTGGGTCGACCTTCTTCGCACAGGCAAGCGCGCAGGCGAGCAGCGTTGCGCTGAGGAGTGCAGAAGAAAAATAGATGCGGCGTCGCATCAGCATGGCGTTTCCTAGTTCCGTGTCGAGCTCGGGGGCTCGGTGTGAGCGATCGCAAGAACGGCGTCCCCGCTGCGCAAGAGATAGTCGGCAAGCACCTCGATGCCGTCCTGGGGATAGCTAAGGGACCACCGCAGATGTCCGGGCTCGACCTCCTTGGCCTCGCGCAGCAGGCCCGGAAACGCAAGGGGACCGCGCGCCTCCTTGCGCGGCTGGAGCTCGCGCTCGCCTTCTCCCTCGCGCACCCACACCCGCAGCGACACCTCCTGACACTCCGGGCTCCACTGGAAGGTGTGGGAGCCCGTGCCCTCGCGGTAGGTGAAGGTGTCCACGCCCTCCGCGCAGGTGAGGCGTAGGTCCCGCCGAGAAACGAGAACGCCGTTGCCTCCGTGCACCTGCGAGGGCACACCCTCGAGGCGCACGGCGATGCGCAGGTTCCCCCCACTCCCGAACATGGCGTCGCGAAGCGCGTCGGCGGAGGCGAGCCAGGTCCGGAAGCCCTCGCCCAGCACGAGCGCGCGGTCCTCGAGGATGGGCTTGGCTCGCCCGTCGGCGTAGAAGGTATCGAGCAGCT
>DAIOWK010000459.1:0-2304 GCA_036758525.1 Myxococcota bacterium | reverse complement strand
AGGGGGACCGGGGGGCCGGGGGCGTTCTGCGCCAGTCGCGTCGTTCGAGATACGCGGATAGCTCAAATGCGATTTCCTCCGTCGACGTTGCCACGTCGAGGGAAGGAGCGATGTCGACACTGGCGGACGCGGAGGTCGATCGGCTTTGGCTCGGTGGCGATCCCGCCGCCCTGGGGGAGCTGCATCGGCGCTACCACAGGCGCCTCGAAGGCGTGGCCTATCGCGTGCTGGGCGACGCGTCCGACGCAGAGGACGTTGTCCAGCGCATCTTTCTCGCACTTCCCAACGCCGCTTACCGTGGCACCGCGACGCTCTGGACCTACCTCTACCGCGCCGCCCTAAACGGTGCCGTGAACGTGCTGCGCGCGCGCCGTCGCCGTGAAGCGCTGCAGGAGCGCGAGCTTCGGCGTGCGCTCGCTGCGGCGGCGACCGAGGGAACAGGCGACCCCGAGGCACGAGTCCTCGAGGGCGAAATTCTGGGCGCGGTCGCCAAGGCGCTCCTCCAGGTGAAGCCACAGCATCGGCGTGCCTTGGTGCTACGGATCGTGTGGGACCTATCCAACACGCAGATTGCCGAGCGGGAGGGTGTGCCCCTCGCGACCGTGGGAACCTGGCTCCGCCGCGGCCGAGAGGAGCTGCGTGCTGCCCTTGGTCCCGTCCTCGGCGATTTCAGCGGGGAGACACGATGAAGCACTGGCGAGCGCGGCGCCTTCTCTCGTCGCTTCCCGACGGGCTCCTGCCCGAGCAGCAGGAGCTCGAGGTGAGGGCTCACCTCGGGTCCTGCGCCCGCTGCCGCTCCGAGCTTCGGGCCCTCGAGGCGAGCGAAGCTCTGCTACGCAGGGTTCCGGCCACGCTCCTGCCCCTCGCCCCGACCCGCGAAGCCAGCGGACGGCTTGCGCTCCTCGCACGCTGGGCGGGGAGTGGGGCGAAGCCATCGCGGGAAAACTGGATTGAAGCGTGGGGGATTCCGACCGTCGGTGCTTTTGTCGGCGTTGCGGCCTTGGCGCTCGCGCTCTTCGCAGCCACTACGCCCTCGGAAGCCCCCGAAACCAGCGAGGCGTTCAACTACGTCCTTGCGGGTGAGCTCTCGTCGAGACCTCCGGTCCAGCGGTTCTCCCCCAGCCGTCCCCCCTCGTTTCAGGTCGTCTCGACGACCCTGCCCGAGCTCGCCTTCCTGCCGCCGGGAGTCCGCTAGCCGACCCGGGTGGGGTTTCCCCCTATCGCCCTACGGGCAGAAGGTCCTGGCACGCCGCCACTGTGCAGCGTTACCATGACCGGGTCGCGAGCGTCGAGGTCTTCCCATCATGAACCGCATCCGCGCCGCCCGCCAGGCTCTCGGCTGGACGCAGAACGAGTTGGCTGCGAGGGCCGATGTCTCCCCGCGCACCATCCACGCGGTCGAGAAGAATCGCATCTGTCGGCAGGCTACGAAGCGGCGGATCCTGACCGCCCTGGGAGTGCCTTGGGAGCTTCGAGACGACTATTTCCCGCCGGCGCGCGCGGTACGCCGCGTCACGAGCGCCGTTGCGGCGAAGACTGCGTAACCCAACGACCCGCTTTCGCGGCGCACACTCCCCTAAGCGCCTGATTCGATCCGTTGCCGCAAGAGCTCCGCTTGCTTCAACACCTGCTCCGCGGTGCGCGCCATGAACTCGCTCAGCACCTGCGCAGCGGCATCGCTGCTCTGCGAGAGGCGGGCGTGCCGTTCGACTTCGCGCCTTTCCCCCTCGATTTGCGACTCAAGAGGTGCCCACGCGTCCCGAAGCCACGGCGTCCAGCGAGGGAAGTCGGTGGAGGCGACGTCTTGGAGCTGCTTGAACGTCCACCAGGCCGAGTCCGCCGTCGCGGCCTCAGCGCCGCGCGCAAAGGCGGGGGGCAGAAGGCCGTCGAGATAGACGGGCACGAAGATCCCTGTGCAGGGTGTCGCGAACGAGATCCAGACCGGCCACGGTGCTTCGCGATTTCCCGGCAGTGGTGCGATCAGGCTCGCCGTGGTCGTACCGACCGGCTCGCTGTGCATACAGAGTGTGAAGTAGCGTTCCTCCTCGGGAGTCGATCCCGGGAGACGCAAGGGACCACCCTCGAGGTGATCGCGCAGAATGCGCTCAAGGCTTGAACGGTCGATTCGCCCTCGGGCTCGCGTGAGGAGCTCGCAGGCGCGGCGAAGGCGGCCTTCAGAGATCCTGCCGGGTACCCCGGGGTTGCGGTACGCCGCGGCGACGTCGAGACGCCCCCCACTTGTCCACCAACCTGCCGCGCGCGCGAAACTGTCGAGGTCGCGTGAGCCAATCTCCCAGTCCGATT
>DAIOWK010000458.1:0-2323 GCA_036758525.1 Myxococcota bacterium | reverse complement strand
AGTTCAGTTAGGGGGAGCTCATCTCGTGCGTTCCGACTTTCACGCCTCGGATGCTCGCGAGGGAGGATTTGAATCAGCTGATCTTTCCGACGCCAATCTGCAATTCGCAAATCTGCGTCGGAGCCGATGTCACAAGGCTTCCTTTCGTAGAGCATCGCTCGACGATGCAGATTTTTGGGCGGCGGACTTACGCGGAGCGGATCTCGCTGGCGCAACCCTCGCGGCCGCCGACCTGCGTTACGCCAACCTCGATGGCATAGCCTGGAAGGACATTCAGAGTCTCAAGGGGGTCAACATATTCGGCGTGAAGAATGCACCAGAGGCTTTCGTGACCTGGGCCCTTCAGAACGGTGCCGTACAGATTGAGTCCGACTCGCAATGGCAAAGTCTCACGGCACCGCGTTGAGCTTTAGCGTAGGGGAGGGTGCCTGCCCGGACCCGAGGGATCCGCCGCCCCCAAGAAGTTCGGTGTCGATTTCCTACCAGTGCGCTCGGGCGGCGCGTAGCGCGTACGAATGGGAGAGGGCGAAGCGACTGTCGCCCTCACCGACCAGGATGTGACGAAGACCAGGACGATGCGGGTGCCGGTGGGCACAGAGGCAGCTTCGGCCGCGGAGTGACCTACGCGCGTGGCGGCTGCGAATTCTACTCCGGGTAGGTAGAATGCCCGTACGCGGCTCGGAGAAACCCCCGATCGATGTCCTCGAACGACGAAGCGGTCGAGCGTCCCGATGATCCGGTCGAGGCCCCGGAAGACCTTGTCGCTTTCCGCCGGATCGTCGAAGGCACCGCGATACACGTGGGTGACGCGTTCTTCCCGGCGCTCGTTACCCAGCTCGCGGAGGCGATGGACGCCCGCTACGCCTTCGTCGCCGAGTTCGCGGGAGAGGGCCGTGCGCGTACCCTCGCGTACAGGAAGGCCGGGCGGCTCGAGCCGACGGTCGAGTGGGAGCTCGCCGGTACGCTGTGCGAAGAGGTCGTCGGTGGCCGGCTCTGCCACCACCCGAGCGGAGTGAGCCGGAAGTTCCCGGGAGACCGGGCGATGGTCGAGCTCGGCATTGAGAGCTACCTCGGCATCTCGCTCGAAACCCCGGACGGCAAGCACCTCGGACACCTCTGCGTCTTCGACACCGAACCGTCGCCGCCCGACCCGCGGAAGTTCGCGATCTTTCGCATCTTCGCTTCGCGCGCCGCCGCGGAGCTAACGCGCCTGCGGCTCGAGCGGACGCTCGGCGAGAGCGAAGAGCGCTTCCGCGACCTCTTCGACGAGGCGCCGATCGCGTACGTGCACGAGGGCCTCGACTCACGCTTCATCCGCGCCAACCGCACAGCGATGCGGATCCTCGGCATCACGCCCGACGACGTCCCACACACGGTGGGGAAGACGTTCGCCCCTAACACGCCTGACGCTCAGCGTCGCATGCGCGAGGCATTCGAGTCCATCGGCCGCGGGACCGACACGAGCGGCGTCGTGCTCGAGATGCGCCGCAAGGATGACGGCCGCCCTTTCTGGATCCAGTGGTGGTCGAGACCCGACCCGAGCGGCACCTACACGCGAACGATGTTCGTCGATATCACCGAGCAGGTGCTCCTAGAGCAGGAGCAGGTCCGGCTGCAGGAGCAGAACCGCTACCTCCGCGAAGAGATCAAGACGGTCCACAATTTCGAGGAGATCATTGGGCGGAGCGCCGGGCTCCTCAAGGTCCTCGAAGACGTCGAGCGCGTGGCGCCGACCGACGCTTCGGTCCTCATCACCGGCGAGACGGGAACGGGCAAGGAGCTCATCGCGCGCGCGATCCACTCGCACGGTGCGCGCCGCGCCAAGCCGCTCATCAAGCTCAACTGCGCGGCGCTGTCGATGAACCTCGTGGAGTCCGAGCTTTTCGGGCACGAGAAGGGTGCATTCAGCGGTGCAATCACCCGGCGCATCGGCCGTTTCGAGCTCGCGGCCGGCGGGACCATCTTCCTCGACGAGATCGGAGACGTCCCGCTCGAGATGCAGGTGAAGCTGCTGCGCGTGCTCCAGGAGCGAGAGTTCGAGCGCGTCGGCGGGAACACGACCATCCCTTGCGACGTCCGGGTCATCGCGGCCAGCAACCGAAATCTGCAGAAGGGGATGAAGGAGGGGTCGTTCCGTGAGGACCTCTACTACCGGCTCAATGTGTTCCCGGTACACTTGCCGCCGCTACGGGAGCGCGCCAGCGACATCCGGCTGCTCGTGCAGTACTTCCTCGCGAAGTTCAACGCGCGGGTCGGGAAGCGGATCGAGACCGTCGGCGACGAGGCGATGGCGCGCCTCTCGAGCTACCCCTGGCCCGGCAAC
>DAIOWK010000457.1:0-2325 GCA_036758525.1 Myxococcota bacterium | reverse complement strand
CGAGGTAGCCGGGGATCGACGCCGCTCCCTTCATCATGTCCGTCATGAACGGCCCCGGCGCGAGGGCGTTCACGCGCACCTTCCAGGGGGCCCACTCCTGCGCCATCACCTTGGTGAGCGCGTAGAGCGCAGCCTTGCTCGAGCAATAGAGCCCTAGCCCGATTCCCGGCTTGAAGGCGCCTTGGGTAATGACGTTGATCACGACGCCGCCGCCCGCCCCTGCCATGCGCTGCGCAGCACGTGCAGCGAGATGCAAGGGACCTTTCACGTTGACGCCATAGACCTTGTCGAAGAGTGCAGCCGTGCCGTCTACCAAGGGGCCCGCCGCAGGGTTTGTGGCCGCGTTGTTGACAACCACATCGAGGCGGCCGAAATGCAGCCAGGTGGCCTCGAGGAGTGCGTCGAGCTCGTCGGTGCGATCGGCGTGGACGGCGTAAGCCAACGCCTTGCGGCCGAGCGCTTCGATCTCCTTGGCCACGGCCTCGCAGGCTGCAAGCTTGCGACTTGCGACCGCGACATCAGCTCCCGCCCGCGCGAACCCGAGCGCCATGGCGCGGCCGAGTCCGCGGCTGCCACCCGTCACGAGAGCGACCTTGCCGGAGAGGTCGCCTCGCCCCGAGTCTTTCATCGGGCCGCGCTGCGGTCAGTACCGTTCAGCTCCTCTTTGAGCTGGCGCTTCAAGATCTTGCCGTTCGCATTGCGCGGCAGGGGGTCTTGCCGAATCTCGATCTTCACCGGCACCTTGAATCCCGCGAGCCGCGCGGCGACGTGCTTGCGCAGATCGTCTTCCGTGACCCGGGAGGACGGAGTGACCTGTACCACCGCCCCAACCTCCTCGCCGAGCACGCGATGCGGGATCCCCACGACCGCAGCGTCCATCACGGCCGGATGGTCATAGAGCACCGACTCCACCTCGACGCAATACACGTTCTCGCCGCCCCGGATCAGCATGTCTTTGGCGCGGTCGACGATGTACACGAAACCCTCCTCGTCGATCCTTGCCAGGTCGCCGGAGTGAAGCCAACCCTCCGTGAAGGTCTCGGCGGTCGCCTCGGGCTTGTTCCAGTAGCCCTTCACGACGTTGGGGCCTTTGATCCAGAGCTCCCCGACCTCACCCGCGGGCAACGGGTTCCCCTTGGAGTCGACGACTTCGACATCGCACACGGGCACGGGAACGCCGCAGCTCTCAGGCTTGCGCACGTAGTCCTCTCCACCGTTGTAGGTGGTGACCGAAGAGGTTTCGGTAAGCCCGTAGCCGTTGCCGGGAGAGACCGCGGGAAACGCCTCCTTGATGCGCCGCACGAGCTCCGGTGCGGCGGGCGCACCGCCATAGCCGACGCTTGTCACGCTCGACAGATCGCGCTTGGCGAAGCTCGGGGACTCGAGCACCTGCCAAACCATCGCGGGAACGCCGCCGAAGCTGGTGATGCGCTCACGCTCGATCAGCTCGAGGGCCCGTTCGGGATCCCACCGGTGCATCATCACGAGCTTCCCACCGAAGGCGGTGTTCGAGACGAGGATGGCGTGGCAGCCCGTGGCATGGAAGAACGGCACCGAGATGAGCTGCGCGCTTTGTGACTGCGGCTCCGTGGGGGAGGGGAGCGAGAGACCGCTGCGCAGCGCCCCACGCACCTGCGCGAACGCGAGGCTCGTCAAATTGCTGCAGATGTTGCGGTGCGTTCCCAGCGCGCCCTTGGGCCGACCGGTCGTGCCGGAGGTGTAGAAGATCGTGGCGTCATCCTCTGGATCGAGGATCACCTCGGGCGGCTTCGCGTCGGGCCCGGGATCCCCGACAACCTCCTCGAAGCGCAGCTGACCGGGCGCCACTGCGTCCCGGGCACGGACGACGACCACCTCGCGCAGACCGAGCCCCGGAAGATACGGAGCGAGGCGCTCCGCACGCTCCTTGTCCGCGAAGAGAACCACGGAGCCGGAGTCGCGGAGCCCATAGTCGAGCTCTTCGCCCGTCCACCATGCGTTCAGGGGCACGACCACCCCCCCGGCGGCGGCGATGGCCCAGAAAGCCACCGACCACTCCGGGAAGTTTCGCATCGCTACGGCGACGCGGTCCCCCTTGCGGACGGCGAAATCCCTTGTGAGGACGCTCGCCAGGTGTGCAGCGCGACGCCAGTGCTGCTCGAAGTTCATCCGTTCGTTCTCGTACACCAGGAAGGTCTTTTCGCCGTGGAAGCGGCTAAGATCAAACAAGGCCCGCAATGAGGGCATTGTGTTTTTCCAGACGCGCGTCTTGATACCGCGGATCTCGACCTCCGCGATTTCGAACGGCGCGTCGCGGATCTGCACCTGCCCGCGACGGTGACGGTG
>DAIOWK010000456.1:0-2329 GCA_036758525.1 Myxococcota bacterium | reverse complement strand
GTATGACTCGAATCGAACCCGAACGCGTGATCGCCGCAGCGCTCCCTTCCCTCGCGCTAGGCCGCTGAGACGAAACCTCATGGTGGATCTTTCCATCATCGTCCTCTCCTGGAATACCCGTGAGCTCACGGTCGCATGCCTCGAAGCGATCGCGCGCGCGACACGGCCGCGGGCCGGATCGGAGACGCCTTCGGCCCTCTCGATCGAGATCATCCTGGTCGACAATGGATCGTCGGACGGCACTGCCGATCTCGTACGGGCGCGGTTTCCAGGGATCGAAGTGATCGCATTGCCTGGGAACCTCGGGTTTGCCGCCGGGAACAACGTCGGGCTCCGCCGGGCGCGCGGCCGTTTCGCACTCCTTTTGAATAGCGACACGCAAGTGGATCGCCACGCTCTCGAGTACAGCGTGTCCTTTCTCCAGGCCAATCCGGAGGTCGGCGCAGCCGGTGTCCAGCTCGTGCACCCAGACGGCCGGCTCCAGAACTCCATTCACAACTTCCCGAGCCTCGTGACCGAACTCGTGCCGAAGTGGCTGCTCGAGCTCGTGTTTCCCCGGCGCTTCCCTTCGAAACGGTTTCGCCACCCAGGGCCCGTGGAAGTGGAGGCCGTACTCGGCGCGTGCCTGTTCGTCCGGCGCGAGGCCTGGGAGCGGGTGGGGCTGCTGCCCGAGGACTATTTCCTCTTCCTCGAAGAGACGGACTGGTGCTGGAGCATGCGGGAGGCGGGCTTCCGCGTCGTTCACCTACCCGATGCCCAGCTCGTCCACCACTCGGGCGCGAGCAGCAAGAAGAAGGTCCCCGCGGCCACGCGCATCGAGTACCATCGCGCCCTGTACCGCTTCCTGCGGAAGCGGAGGGGGGCCTTGCAGGCGCGGCTTGTGTTGATGCTGCGGGCGCTGAAGGCGCTTGTCGCGGTGCTCGTACGTATTCCCTCGGCGCTCGTATCGCCGCGCGGACGCGAGGGACTCCGCGAGCGCTGGCAGGTGCTGGCCTGGCATTTGCGGGGTCGTCCCGAGACGGAGGGACTCGTGACCCGCGCGTATCTCGATCACATGGCCGCGCAGGCGTCGCCGCTCAAGGAGACGCAATGAGAATTCTTGTCACAGGGGGCGCGGGGTTCGTGGGCTCACACCTGGTGGATGCGCTGATTGCGCTCCGCCACGAAGTCCGGGTGCTCGACAGTCTTGAGCCGCAGGTGCACGGACAAAAGCCACGGCCCCCGGACTACCTACACTCGAGTGCCGAGCTTCAGGTCGGAGACGTACGCGACCACAGCGCTGTGGCGCGTGCCCTCGACGGCGTCGAGGTCGTGTTTCACCTCGCCGCTGCTGTAGGGGTCGGTCAATCCATGTACGAGATGGAGCGTTATGTCTCGGTGAACAGCGTGGGTGCAGCCGTTCTGCTCGAGGGCGTGGCCCGGCGCCGCGGACAGATCCGCAAGCTCATCGTCGCCTCTTCCATGTCGGCGTACGGTGAAGGCAGCTACCGCAACGATGATGGCGAGATCGTGTATCCGGAGCTCCGCCCCGAAGAGCAGCTCCGCCGTAGGCTGTGGGAGCTTCGCGATGAGAAGCAACGCCTGCTTCGGCCGATCCCGACACGAGAGACCAAGGCCCTGGCGCCAACGTCGGTCTACGCCATCACCAAGCGCGACCACGAGGAGATGTTCCTGTCCGTCGGCGCGGCCTACAAAGTGCCCACCGTGGCGCTTCGCTACTTCAATATCTACGGCACACGCCAGTCGCTTTCGAATCCCTACACCGGCGTGATGGCAATCTTCTGCTCGCGGCTCCTGAACGGGAACCGGCCTCTCCTCTTCGAAGATGGGCTGCAGACCCGAGACTTTGTGCACGTTTCGGATATCGTGCAAGCAAACCTGCTGGCCCTCGAGAAGGAGCACGCCGTGGGTTGCGTCTACAACGTGGGTACCGGGGAGCCAACAAGCGTGCGCCGCGTCGCTGATCTGCTCGCCGAGGAGTTCGGGTTCCTTGAGCCGCCGGAGATTCCGGGGCTTTTCCGTGCCGGTGACATCCGGCACTGCTTCGCGGACATCACCAAGATTCGCGAGGAGCTCGGCTATGTGCCTCGCGTCTCGCTAGCCGAAGGCCTGCGAGAGCTCTTGGCGTGGCTTCGCACCCAGAAGGCGGATGATCGCGTGGAGGAGGCGCGCAGGGAGCTCGAGCGGCGAGGGCTAAGCCGATGACCGACAGGCTCGACAGTCGGCGGCTCGAGACCCTTCTCGCCAGCTTTTCGCGGGTGCGTCTGCTGGTGGTGGGAGACGTGGTCTTGGACGAATACCTCTGGGGCGACGTGGATCGGGTGAGCCC
>DAIOWK010000455.1:0-2337 GCA_036758525.1 Myxococcota bacterium | reverse complement strand
TCAAGACCTGTCCGAAGTGCAAGGCTCCGAAAGCCAAGCGCCTGATTTCCGCCACGTCGTTTGTGCTGAAGGGCAGTGGCTGGTACTCCGATCTCTACTCGAGCAGCGGTGCGAAGAAAGAAACCAAAGAAAAGGGTGAGCCTCCTGCGACGAGTGCGGCGTCGGCGGAACCGTCCTCGACGACCGCGGAATCGAAGCCGGCGAAGAAGGACTCGAAGAAGGACGCGAAGAAGACGACGGCGGCTGCCTAACGCGCTCTCGACCCGTCAGAAGCTCCGTTATACTGCGCCCCGCTCCTGCGGAGGCGCACCCGAAATGCAAAGTGCAGCGCGCGAGAGCGTCGTCGTCGACGGGATGGCGCTCGCCCAGGAACTTCGCAGCGAGATCGCGGCCGAGGTGGCGGAGCTCGTCGCCGCTGGACTGCGTCCGCCGTGCCTCGCTGTCGTGCTCGTGGGCGATCATCCCGCAAGCGCCTCGTACATCCGAGGCAAACACCGCGCCTGTGCCCGCGCGGGCATGACCTCCCGCGATCATCATCTCTCTGAGCAAGCGAGCGAGCACGAGGTCCTGACGCTCGTCGACGCGCTGAATCGCGACCCCGCAGTCGATGGCATCCTGGTCCAGCTGCCGCTGCCTCAGCAGATCCGCGCCGCGACGGTGACCGAGGCCATCGATCCCGCCAAGGACGTGGATGGCCTGCACACGCGGAATGCCGGGCGTCTCATGGGGGGTCTGCCGGGGCTTCGCCCCTGCACTCCCCTGGGCATTCTCGAGGTGCTCGACCGTCACAAGGTGCCGCTCGTGGGAGCCCACGCGGTCGTCATCGGGCGCAGCGGGCTGGTCGGCAAGCCGGTGGCGCTCCTCCTCTTGGAACGACACGCGACGGTCACCATCTGCCATTCACGCACCCGCGACCTTGCCGCGCTGGTCCGGGAGGCGGACATTCTCGTGGCCTGTGCGGGAAGCCCGCTTCTCGTCAAGGGCGACTGGATCAAGCCCGGCGCGGCGGTGATCGACCTCGGCGTAAACATGCTTGACGGCCGCCAGGTGGGTGACGTCGATTTCGATGCCGCCCTCGGTACGGCAGGCCTCATCACACCCTCTCGGGGGGGCGTCGGTCCTCTCACCATCACGATGCTGCTGCGGAACACGCTCGAGGCGTATCGGTCTCGAACCGGCCTCACGCGGGGCGCATGACGGAGCCCAAGCGTACTCCGCTCTACGAGACGCACTGCAGGCTGGGCGCTCGCATGGTCGACTTCGCGGGCTTCGCGATGCCCGTGCAATATACGTCGATCCTCGATGAGCATGCCGCCGTGCGGGAGCGCGCGGGACTGTTCGACGTCTCGCACATGGGCCAGATCTACCTCTCGGGACCCGCTTCCGTGGCAGCGGTGGAACGCCTCATGAGCTGTCCCGTGGCCACCCTCCCGCAGGGAGCTGTGCGTTACGGCCTCCTGTGCAACGAGACAGGGGGAGTGGTCGATGACGTCACGGTCTACCGTCTGGGCCCCGAGGCCGTTTTCCTGTGCGTAAACGCCGCCAATATCGAAAAGGACTACCGCTGGACTCTCACCCACGCGGGCGAGGCCGTGCACGTGGAGGATCGGAGCCCGGACCTTGGCTTGCTTGCGCTCCAGGGGCCAGCCAGCCAGGCAATTCTCGAGCGCGTGTGCGGGCCCGCCGTCGGCGGACTGAAGCGGTTTCGGTTTGTCGAGGGCAGTTTTCAGGGCACGCGCACCCTCATCTCAAGGACCGGGTACACGGGATCCGATGGGTTCGAGATCTATCTGGAGTCGGAGCGCACGGCGGGACTCTGGGAGTCGCTCTTCGAGGCGGGCAAGCCCTTCGGTCTTCAGCCCTGCGGCCTCGGGGCGCGCGATACCCTGCGGCTTGAGGCTGCCCTTCCGCTCTACGGTCACGAGCTCGACGACACGACTTCGCCGCTCGAGGCCCGCCTGGACCGCTTCGTAAAGCTCGCGCAGGGCGGCTTTATCGGGGCCGAGGCCATTGCCAAGCGCAAGGCCCAGGGCCACCCGCGTCTGCTCGTCGGCTTTACCCTCCAAGAGCGCGGGATTGCCCGGGCCGGCCATGTCCTCACACACGGGGGCTCCGCGGTCGGGGTCGTGACCTCGGGGGCACCCTCGCCGAGCCTCGGAATCTCGATCGGACTGGGTTACGTTCCGCCGTCCCTCGCGTCCGTTGGCACGCAGCTCTTCGTCGTTATCCGGGAGCGCCAGGTCGCGGCACGCGTGGTAGAAACTCCATTCGTGAAGGCAGCCGGTCCGCGCCGCTCGTGATTCGCGTCGCGCGTACTACCCTCGCGATGCGCAGGGC
>DAIOWK010000454.1:0-2364 GCA_036758525.1 Myxococcota bacterium | reverse complement strand
GCCCAAAAATGAAGATGCCATTTTCGAGCATCAAGTAGCCGACGACCTGGGTCACCGCCTTTTTTCGGCTCACCAGGACCAAGAAGCCCACGAGCACCGTGGCGAAGGCGACGGGTACCAAGAGCGTGGTCGGCGCAGGCATGGGCAAAACCAAGACGCTCGCCATCCAAAACGAAACTCCGACGAGGAGAGCGGCGATCAGGACGGAGAGGTGAAGGCTCACGAAGGGCTCGACCTCTCTGCGCACGTTGGCCTCGCGGATGGCGCGAAGAACGAGCTGTGGAATGACGAGCGCCTTCACGATCAGTGTGCCCACGCTCATGAGGGCGATGTGCAGCACCTGGGGATCCACTCCTCCCGCATAGCCAGGGGCCCAGAGCGCGAGAGGGAGGAGGGCAAGGGCGACGCCCTGAAAGGCCGAAGCGTGCACACAGCTCGCAAGCCGACTGGTCGCCACGATGTAGAGGTCGATGACGAGTACGACGAGCAAGAGGAAATCTGCGTAGCCCGTCACGGGGCACCTCGATAGAGCAGCGCGGCAAGTCCGATCCCCGCCAAAACGGAGGCCCCGACCAGGAACTGGGGCACACGTGGAAGTCTTAGCCGCGCCATCATGGACTCGACGCACCCCACCCCTACCGCCAAGCCAAGTTGTCCAACCAAAAGCAACCCGACGCCGGCCAAGCCGCTCTGCGCAGGCGGAGGCAGAACCACGCGGACCAGGAGCGCACCCACCACAAAAAGCTTTACGGCACTCCCAGAAAGCACGAAGGCAAGGTCCGGCCCCCCATGATCGAGCACCATCCCTTCGTGAATCATCGTGAGCTCGAGATGCGTGTTCGGGTCATCGACCGGGATTCGGGAGTTCTCGGCGAGCAGCACGGCAAAAAGACCGAGCGCCGCAGCGAGATACGCGGGATGGGAAAAGCCGGGAGGTGCAGAAGAGAGTGCGCCGAGAGCATCCCCAAGGCTCAGGCTCCGGGCCGGGATGCAGAGGATCGCGAGACAGAGCAGGAGCGCGGGCTCTGCAAAGGCGGAGAACGCGGCCTCGCGGCTGGCGCCCATCCCTTCGAAGCTCGAGCCCGTATCCAAGGCGGCAGCCATCGTGAAAAATCGGCCGAGTCCAAGCAGGCCGACGAAGAGGATCACGTCTCCCGAGAATCCAAGGGGTGAGCTTGCCGCTGCGAGGGGCAGGACGAGGCCCGCGCACAAGGCCGTCGCCAAGGAAACGATGGGTCCCGCCCGGAAGAGCCAGGTGGTTGTCCGGCTATAGACCGCGCCCTTGCGCAGAAGCTTCCAGAGGTCGAAGTAAGGCTGGAGAAGCGGAGCGCCCCTCCTTCCCGCAAACCATGCCTTGGTCTTTTGGATTACACCCAGAAGGAGCGGCGGCACGACGAGGAGAAGCGCCAGGTGAAGGAGAAGGTCCGCCACCCCTATTTCCCCGCGCCCATGAGCTCAAAGACCAGGAGCGCCACCAACGTCGCCACGATGTAGACGACGTAGAGTTGCACGCGACCCTGTTGGATCACGCGCAGCTGGGAAAGCAGGTGAACCACCCTTCGGGTTCCTGGGACGAGAAACCGCTCGCCCACATCACCGATCTCCTCGTGATAGCGCGCGTCTCGCGGGAAATAGCCCGACGGCCCCTCTTCATCGACACGAACGTGCGTGATCGGGGCGAAAGGAGCGAGCAGAGGCTGTGCGAAGGAACTGGCGGTGTACTGCATCCTGGAATCCGGTGCAGCGTATCCACAGCCCCAGGTGACGCCCTGCGTCACCTCGCGTCCGCGAAGGAGCGCCCTGCGAAGGAGCGCAAGCAGAGCGACCAAGAGGCCTAGGACGAAGGCTGCGCGACTGATCGCGAGCAGGGGCGTCGTGGCGTCGGAGGCCAACGCGGGGACCTCGCTCACCAAGGCCACGGCCGGCACGACGAGGCGCAGCGCTCCCGCTGGCCAGAGACCGATTGCGACGCAAAGCAGCGAGCCGATCCCCATCGTGCTCCGCATCGCGAGACCGGCTTCATGGGCCCGGGGGACCCCCTCCGTTCGCGGCAGACCGAGGAAGACGGTGCCGAAGGTCGCGACGAAGCAGGCCGCTGCGAGGCCGCCGATCAGCGCAAGCACGGGAAGCGCAACGAGCGCTGGCACCGCTCCCGCCGTCGGGAGACGCTCCGCACCGTGGAAGGCGCCGACGTAGATCAGCCATTCCCCCGCGAAGCCGTTCAGCGGCGGGAGACCAGAGATGGCGACTGAGCCCACGAGAAAACTCAACGCCGTCGTCGGCATCTTCCGGTACAACCCGCCGAGGGATTCGAGGCTTCGGGTACCCGTCGCGTGGATCACACTTCCCGCGCCCTGGAAGAGC
>DAIOWK010000453.1:0-2397 GCA_036758525.1 Myxococcota bacterium | reverse complement strand
CGCGCAGGTCCCCCGCGGCGAAGGCGAGCACGGCGGGCGCGACGCCGAAGGCGACGACATCGGCCAGCGAGTCGTACTCCGCACCGAACTTGCTGGTGGCGTGGGCGAGACGCGCGACCCGACCATCGAGCGTGTCGCAGATGGCCGCGAGCACGATTCCGAGCGCGGCACGATTCGGCTCGCCCAAGGTCGCCTGAATGATCGCGTAGAAGCCGAAGAAGAGATTCCCGGTGGTAAAGAGCCCGGGCAGAAGGTACATGCCGCGGCGTCGCCCGCTGCGCGCGCGGCGACGCCTCCTGCGACGCCCACCGAAGCCACCGTAACTCTCCACGGGCTCGATGCTGGTCACGACCCCCCTCCCGCTGGGAGCTCGGCCAAGATGCTGCTCCCGCCTCGCACCCGGTCTCCCACGCGTACCCGCGGCCGCGCCGCCGCGGGCAGCAAGACGTCGGTTCGGGAGCCGAAGCGGATCAGGCCGTAACGGTCTCCCCGGCGGAGCCATTCCCCGACCCGCGGATGACACACAATGCGCCGCGCAATCAAGCCCGTGATCTGTACGACCCGTACCCGCTCGCCGCCCGCGGTCTCAAGGGTCAAGCTGCAAGAAACGTTCAGACGTTCCGCATCAGGGTTGAAGGCCGCGAGGTACTGCGAGCCCGAGCGCACAATCTCTACCACGCGTCCGGCCAGAGGCGCCCGATTCACATGCACGTTGAAGACGGACAAGAAGACCCCGATGCGCAGGCGCTTCAATCCGCTTCCGTCTTCGACCTCTCCCACGGCGATCACCCGCCCGTCCGCCGGCGAAACGACCGTCCGTTCGTCGCCGGGAATCAAGCGCTCTGGATTGCGGAAGAAAGCCAGGACGAAGCCGGCCAAGCCGAGCCACAAGAAGGTCCAGCCGGACCCCGCCAGAAGGAACACGAGGGCCAGCCCGAGGGGCAGCGCAGCCATACGCCAGGCGTCCGGAACGATCCGCTCGGTCGGGCGCTCGGCAAAGACAGGGACCTCGGACATGGGCTCAGTTCCTTGAGCGATCGACGAGGGCCTTCTCCTTAAGCCACGGCATGAGTCCTCGCAGCTTCGCTCCGACCTTCTCGAGCTCGTGCTCGGCGGCTCGCCGTCGCAGCGCGTTGAAGGAGGCCTTGCCCGCCTGGTTCTCGAGGATGAACTCCTTCGCGAACTGGCCGCCCTGGATCTCCTTCAGCACTTCCTTCATGCGTTCCCGCACGGCCGCATCGATCAGGCGCGGCCCGCGTGTCAGGTCGCCGTACTCGGCGGTGTTGGAGATCGAGTACCGCATGTTCGCGATTCCGCCCTCATAAACGAGGTCGACGATCAGCTTTACCTCGTGAATGCATTCGAAGTACGCCATCTCCGGCGAGTAGCCAGCCTCGACAAGCGTCTCGTAGCCCGCGGTCATGAGGGCCGTAAGGCCGCCACAGAGCACGGACTGCTCACCAAAGAGGTCGGTCTCCGTTTCCTCCCGGATATTCGTCTCGAGGATGCCGGCCCGGCCCGCGCCGATTCCCTTGGCGTAGGCGAGGGCGGTCTGCAGCGTATCGCCCGAGGGATCGGCGTGAACGGCCACGAGCGCAGGGACGCCCTTCCCTTCCTGATAGTGGCCGCGCACGGTATGCCCCGGACCTTTGGGCGCGACCATGAACACGTTCACCTCCGGCGGCGGGACAATCTGTCCGAAGTGGAGGTTGAAGCCGTGCGCCACCGCGAGGTATTTGCCGGGGCGTAGCTGTGGCGCAACCTCGCGTCGGTAGATCTCCGCCATGGTTTCATCCGGCAGCGTCAGCATGATCACGTCGGCGCTTGCCGCAGCTTCATCGGGGACCGCGACACGCAGGCCTGCCCGCTCGGCTTTGGCCCAGGAGGCGGAATCCTTGCGCAGCCCGACCACGACCTGGATGCCCGAATCGCGCAGGTTCTGGGAGTGGGCGTGGCCCTGACTCCCGTATCCGAGAACGGCCACCGTCTTGCCTGAAAGGCGTCCGAGGTCGGCATCCTTGTCATAGAAGATCCGCAGTGCCATCGCAGTCCTTACTCCTCTCTTGCTTCGTGTCTTCCCGGCGACGCCGCGCTAGAGCCCGCGTGCCATCGCAAGCGGGCCCGTCCGCACGAGCTCACGCAGGCCAAGCGGCTCGAGCAGCCGCACCAGGGCCTGAATCTTGTCAGGCCCCCCCGTCACCTCGATCACGAAGGATTTGGGTGACACGTCGACGATCTTTCCCCGGAAGATCTCGGTCACACGCAGCACTTCCGCGCGCGCTTCAGGGGGCGGTGCGATTTTGAGCACCGCCATCTCGCGACCCACGAAGCTGCCCGACACATGATCGGTGACCTTGATCACGTCGATCAGCTTGTGAAGCTGTTTGGTGATTTGTT
>DAIOWK010000452.1:0-2405 GCA_036758525.1 Myxococcota bacterium | reverse complement strand
ACGGACGGCTGGACTTGTTTGCACTCTCCCGCTTCTCGGTGTGGATCTTCCGGCTCGGCCCCACGGGCCTGCCCACAACGCCCACGCGTCGCCTGACGCTCCGACCCTTCACGGCGGCGGAGGAGCTGCGACACAAGGCGACGTCGCTCCGCCTGATTGCCCGTGATCTCGACGGGGACGGTCGCGCAGATCTCGTGATCCACCGGACCTCGGGCACGCTCCTGCGCAGCCACTCCGTGACGGCGGTCTACCGCAACCGTGGTGAGGGCGTTCGCCTCGAAGATCCGCCGTGGCTCCTGCTTGACGAGAGCGACGCGCTCTCGAGCGCCGACACAATCGACCTCGACGGAGATGGCCGGGCCGAGCTCTTGTCGTCAAAGATCGCGTTCGGCATTGTGCAAGTCGCCCGAGCGCTCGCCATGCGGCGCGTCGAGATTGAGCTTCGGGTCTTCCCGCTGGGTGGACCGGTGGGGACCTCACCGAAGCCCTCGTGGACCGGCTCGCTCAGCCTGCCCCTCGATTTCAGCGAGGGTCGGGTCTCGGCCCTTCTGCCCACTGCGGAGGGGGACTGGAACGGGGACGGACGTAAGGATCTGCTCTACGGCCTCGCGCGGGACGAGATTGCGGTCCATCTCGGAGTCGCCGGAGAAGGCGGGCCGGGGTTCGGGCCACGCGTGGCCACGCAGCACGCGCCCGCCCAGGGCTTGTCCTGTGTCGCGGACCTCGATGGGGACGGACTGGACGACCTTGTGGTTTACGACCCGCTGGATGAGAAGGGTGCGGTTGAGGTGCTGTGGAACCAAGGCGTGCTGCCTGGGACCGCGCCACGCCTGCGGCGCGCTGCGGCGCGGGACGCTCCCCCTGCGGCCAAGGAAGGAGCGAGTCCTTAGAGCAGCTTCGTCTGCGCGGGAGTGCGGGTTTGCGGCCGCTCGAGCCCGAAATGCTCCCAGGCGATGCGCGTGGCGACGCGCCCGCGCGGCGTGCGCTCGAGATAGCCGCCTTGGATGAGGAAGGGTTCGACGAGATCCTCGAGGGTGCCGCGGTCTTCGCCGAGTGCCGCGGCGAGCGTGTCGAGTCCCACCGGCCCACCGTCAAATTTTTCGAGCAGAGTCTGCAGCAGCGCGCGGTCGAGGGTGTCGAAGCCCGCGTCATCGACATCGAGCTTGCCGAGGGCGAAACAGGCGCCCTCGCGCGTCACCTCGGCACCGCCACCGCCTTTCACCTCGGCGAAATCACGTACGCGCCGCAGCAGCCGGTTCGCGATGCGCGGCGTGCCGCGCGCCCGTTGGGCGATTTCCTCGGCGGCCCCGGCCGCGAGGGGCACGCCGAGGATGCGGGCGGCGCGCACGAGAATCTGCACAAGATCAGCTGGGGGATAGAAATCAAGGCGCGCGACGTATCCAAAGCGGTCCCGCAGGGGTGAGGAGAGAAGGCCCGCGCGCGTCGTGGCGCCGACCAGCGTAAACCGTGGCAAGTCGAGGCGAATCGAGCGTGCGCTCGGACCCTGTCCGATCACAAGATCGAGCTGGGCGTCTTCCATTGCCGGATACAGGATCTCTTCCACGGCGGGATTCAGGCGATGGATCTCGTCGATGAACAGCACGTCACCACTCTCGAGATTGGACAGCAGCGCGGCGAGATCGCCGGGCCGTTCGATCACGGGTCCACTGGTCGCGCGGAACTGCGCCTTCATCTCGAGCGCGACGATGTGGGCAAGCGCCGTCTTGCCAAGACCTGGGGGACCGTAGAAAAGGATGTGGTCCAGGGTTTCGCCGCGGGCACGTGCTGCGGCCACGAAGACCCCGAGGTTCTCACGCAGCCGATCCTGCCCGACGAACTCGCCGAGCGATTGCGGTCGAAGCCGCTCCTCGACCCCGCGCTCCCCCGGGAGAGCTTCGGCAGCCAAGGCTCCATGGCCATCGAAGGGATCGGTCATCGGGAGAGCCTCCGCAGGGCGCTCCGCAGCAGCGACTCGAGGGCCGGCTCGGCGCCGACTTCGCTCGCGGCTTCCTCCACCACACGCTGCGCCTGCGGCCGCGTGTAGCCAAGATTGAGGAGCGCCGAGAGTGCCTGTTCTTGTAGCTCATTCCCAGGATCGCTGGCGCCTGCCGGAGCGCGGGCCCGGCGCTCCGTGGCCTGCCCACCCGTCTCAAGCGCGAGCTGAGCGGCTCGTTCCCGCAGCTCCACCACAATCCGTTCGGCGGTCTTGAGCCCAACACCGGGAACCCGGCGCAGGGCCTCGAGGTCACCGCTTGCGACGGCGCAGAGGAGCCTTTCCGGCTCCATCCCGGAGAGGATGCCGAGGGCGAGTTTCGGGCCAATGCCGCTCGTGCGAATCAGCAGCTCGAAGACCGAACGCTCCCGGGCGCTGTGAAAGCCGTAGAGCACGATCGCATCCTCGCGCA
>DAIOWK010000451.1:0-2421 GCA_036758525.1 Myxococcota bacterium | reverse complement strand
ACTTCGAGGGTGCCTTCGTGGAGGGGCGGCGGCCGCTCAATCCGGAGTGCGAAGAGGTCCGGTCGTTCTTGCGTCCCGATCACGAAGGCATCGCCCAGTCCCGCGTTCGCCACAAGCAGTGTGCGCGCGCCCCGACGCGTCAGGAGTGCATTCGTCGCGAGCGTTGTGCCGATCTTCACGCTGCAAGCCGGCAAGGAATGGCCCGGCTCGATGGCCCCCACCCTTTCGAGAATCGCGCGCATGGCGACTAAGCCGGCATCGTCGGTCGAGAGCCGCTTGGCTGTGTGGACCGCACCCTCGGGCGAAACGCCAATGCAGTCGGTGAAGGTTCCCCCCCGGTCCAGCCAGAACTGCCAGGTGCCCGGCAACGCGAAACGGGTCAGCGACTCGCGCGACCGTACAGCGCGGCGCGAAGGTCGAGCGCGAGGTTCCGCCCGTCGAGCCGGAGCCTGCGAGGATTGCGACCCTCGGCGCGCACGACGACAGCGAGCTGGTCGGGCGCAAGATCGGAAGGAGTCGCGAATCCAAAGACACCCCCGGAACCAGTCCTGCCGGATGCCACACGGCGAGGCTGACCCTCCGCATGCGGAGCGTGGGCCTCCACGAGAACTTCGGCGCCCTCGATGGGTAGGCGCTGGCCGCTTGCCAGAGGGTCGTTCTCGGAAACCAGAACCCTCGCGGTGCGCCCGTCATTTGCGCGCTCCACGGTAACCGCGACATCCCGCAGCCAGATCATGGGTTCCGCAACGACGCTCGCCATCCCGATCCGCTCGACGTGGCGCGCGGGATTCGCACGCAGGGCGATGTCCTGCGGCGACATGCCGTGATCGGCCGTCACCACGAAGAGCGTTTCCTCAAGGAGACCCCGCCCTTCGATCACGTCCAACACTCGCCCGATGCGGCGATCCGTCTCATCGAGCGCGGCGACAAGGCCCGCGTCGTGGGGTCCGTAGTCGTGACCCGCACCGTCGGTGAGGGTCAGCTCATGAAACACGCAATGAGGCGGTGCAAGATCAGGGCGGCTAAACAACTCAATGACTTGCGCGACGCCGCGCGCATCGACCAACGACTCGCGGGCGACGCCGCTCTGGCCGTCGGCTTCCCAGCGCGAATCACAGTCACGCATGAGCTCGGCCGTCAGCACGCGCAGACGGGCGCGATCCGCAAGGTTGCGACCCTCGAGCACCGCGTGGTCGGCGCCGCGTCCCAGGGGCTCATGGATACTCGCGGTGAGTGCCTGCGGTCCGCGTACCCGGTGAAATGCCTCGAAGATCGTCTCCACACCCGCGTTCACGAAACATTCGGTGTGGAGCTGCTGGCCTTGGGGTGAAACGAGCTCGCCCTTCTCGCGCAGGTAATAGGAAGGGTTCACGACGTCGTGGTGACCGCACCAGGCGCCTGTCCCGATGGTCGTGTGACTGGGCCACGTGATCGAAGGGAAGTTCACGATCGAGCCTGAGTCGAGGACCGCTGCCCGCTCGTGCAGGCGCCGCAGACCGGGGAGCGCCGCGGGATCCTCCGCCAGGCGACGCTCGAGCTCCGTGTGGGAGAGGCCATCGAGCAGAAAGATGTACACGCGGGCTGCGGTGGGCGCGCGCTCATTCAGGATTTGCGCGAGCACACCGCCATCTTGGCGTTTCAGGTAGACGTCGGGAGCGACCCCGCGCTCGGACGAAGTACGCCCCGTGGCATCACAGCCGTCGATCTTTGGGAAGCCGCACGCAGCGAGGAGGGTGGGAGCGATGTCCACGGCCCTCGCCGCAACGTCGTAGTGGCCGGCGCTTACGCAGGGCCCGGCGAACCAGAGCGGCGCGCGGGATTGACGCACGTTGAGCGCGCCATGACTCCCCGGCTGGATCCCCTGCGCCCAGTCCTCGGGAGAGACCACAAGGTCAGGAGCGTGCGGCGAGTCGAAGAGTTGGGCCACGCGCTCATACGCGAACGGGTAACTCTGGTATTGGGCGCGGACAAAACGGCGCGGGGCCTCTTCCCCTGCGAAGCCCGATGCCCGGGACGCGGCGATTTCCTCCTGGATCGTGCGGAGAGCGGCGTCGTCCTGCCGGGCGAGCGGGTTTTCCCCCAAGAGCTCGACCACTTCGAACGCGAGGCGACTGTCGCGGCCGCTGCGTCGGACAAAACGGACAAGACCGCGCCGTGACCAAACCTCATAGGCAGCGGAGGAGTCGCCGTGGGCCGCACGCCAGGTAAGGACAAGGTCCACCTGGTCCCGGACCTCTGGGTCGGTGAGGAGCGCCAAGATCGCGCGGTTTCCGGACTCCTCTTGTTGCGGATCGAGCCCCTGCCCTCCCTGGCGTTCCGGGCCGAGAATCAGGGGGTCGTTTGACTGCAGAGGATTTGCTTGGTGCGCAGTCGTCATGGCCGCGAAGGTATCATGGGGGTGGGCGACGACGCAGACCGCGA
>DAIOWK010000450.1:0-2427 GCA_036758525.1 Myxococcota bacterium | reverse complement strand
CCGGTCAGCGCCTCGATGCGTCGCACGCCCGAGGCGATTCCGCTCTCGGAGAGCACCTTCAAAACACCGATCTCGCCGGTGGCGCGGGCGTGGGTTCCTCCGCACAGCTCCGTCGAGAAGTCGCCGAAGGAGATGACGCGCACCACGTCGCCGTACTTCTCTTCGAAGATCGCGATCGCACCCTCTTCAATCGCCTTCGCGTAGGGCAGCTCGCGGATGCGGGCGGGCGCGTTGCGTTCAATCCAGCCGTTCACGAGGTCTTCGATCCGCTCGATCTCCTCCTGGGAGAGGGGCGCGTCATGGGTGAAGTCGAAACGCAGCCGCTCGGGTGCAACGAGGGAGCCCTTCTGCAGGGCCTGGGGCCCAAGCACCTGGCGCAGGGCCGCGTGCAGGAGATGGGTGCCCGAGTGGTTCCGGATCGTGGCTTGACGCAGCTCGGAATCCACCGTGAGCTCTGCCGCCTCGCCCAGGGCCACCTCGCCGGCCACGACGCGTCCGCGGTGCACGACAAGACCCGTAACCGGACGCAGTGTATCCGTGACCTTGATCCGCCCACCCCGGGTACGAATCTCGCCCTGGTCACCCACTTGTCCGCCGCTTTCGGCGTAGAAGGGAGTCTGGTCCGTCACGACTTCCACCTCATCGCCGAGACCCGCTCGATCGACGGGCGCCCCAGCGCGCAGGATCGCGCGGATTCTCGCCTCGAGGTGCAGGGTCTCATAGCCGCGGAAGACGACGGGCTCGTCCAAAACGATCTTCGCGTAGACCTGAGACACGGCGACATCGCCGCTCCCCTTCCAGGCCGCGCGCGCGCGTTCGCGCTGGCTATCCATTGCCGCGTCGAATCCCTCCTGGTCCACACGCAGGCCGTGGCTGCGCAAGATGTCTTCCGTGAGATCGAGCGGAAAGCCGAAGGTGTCGTAGAGGCGGAAGGCCACCTCGCCTGGCAGGACGGCGCCCGCTCTTCCCACCTTGTGCTTCACGGCGCGGATCTCCTCCTCGAGGAGCGAGAGGCCCTTGGAGAGGGTCTCCAAGAACCGCCCCTCCTCGTGCCGGACGCGGTCCGTGATATAGGCGCGGCGCTCGACGAGCTCGGGGTAGGCACCGCCCATCTCGTCGATCACGCTGTCGCACACGGCATGCAGGAAGGGCCGCTCGAGGCCGAGCAGGACACCATGCCGCGCGGCGCGGCGCAGGATGCGGCGCAGCACATAGCCCCGCCCCTCGTTCGAGGGAAGCACGCCATCTCCGATCAAGAAGGAAACCGCTCGCGCATGATCGGCCACCACGCGCAGCGAGACGTCCTTCTCCGAGTCCGTGCCGAGGGCCACGCCCGAGAGCTCCTGGGCGCGCCGAAGGATCGTGGCAAAGAGGTCGGTCTGGTAGGTCCACTCGACCCCTTGCACCACCATCGCGAGACGCTCGAGGCCCGCGCCGGTGTCGATCGAGGGCTTCGGGAGCGGCGTCATCTTGCCCGCCGCATCGCGATTGAACTGCATGAAGACCAGGTTCCAGATCTCGAGGAAGCGGCCGCATTCGCAGCTCGGGTCGCAGCGGGAATTCTTGCAGTGCGGCTGCGGCCCAAAGTCGTAGTAGATCTCCGAGCACGGACCGCAGGGACCGGTATCCCCCATGGCCCAGAAATTGTCCGCCTCGTCGAAGCGGTAGATCCGCGACTCGGGGAGGCCTACGCGGTCGCGCCAGAGGCCGTAGGCATCGTCGTCGTCGCGGAAGACCGTCGCGTGAAGGCGCCCGGACGGGAGGGCCAGCACTGCCGTGACGAACTCCCAGGCGTATTCGATCGCCTCGGGCTTGAAGTAGTCGCCGAAGGAGAAGTTCCCGAGCATCTCGAAAAAGGTGTGATGGCGTGGGGTTCGACCGACGTTCTCCAGGTCGTTGTGCTTGCCGGAAACGCGCATGCACTTCTGGGCGCTTGTGGCCCGTGCGTAATCCCGGGTCTCCTCGCCGAGGAAGAGGCGCTTAAAGGGGACCATGCCCGCGTTGGTAAAAAGCAGCGTCGGGTCCGAGTCGGGGATGAGGGAAGCGCTCGGCACCCGCCGGTGCCCCCGCTTTTCGAAGAAGACCTGGAAGGCCTCGCGGATCTCGCTTGCAGCGCTCGGTCGCGACGGCATAACAACTCCCCTGGCAGCGGCCAACGCACAAACTATAGGGAAATGCTGCCGCAGGCGGGGGCGCAACGGGTCGCGCAGGCCGACGGGGCAAAGCCGCGAGGAACCTCGCGGAGCTGCGGTTCACGCTTCGAGGAAACGCGCCTTAGAAGCGCTCGATCTTGAGATCGTCTGCGCTCGAGGCTCCTCCTGGGGCTCCGGAGGAGGTCTTGCCGCCGACCGGCGGAGGCTCCTGCTTCTTGCCCTCCTCTGCCTCCTTGTCGAAGTCGTCCCAGGTACCGTCCGACGTGCTCGCGAT
>DAIOWK010000449.1:0-2450 GCA_036758525.1 Myxococcota bacterium | reverse complement strand
CCTTCGCGGGCTCCTTCATCACCTCATGGCGCAGCGCTTCGTAGTCGGAATCGTCTGAGACCGACTGACCGGCGGGACTGGCCCCGGGAATCGGAGCCGATCCCAACGCAGCTCTTGCGGACGGTTCGGTCATCGGTTTCTAGCCGCGTGCAGGGGAAATCCTCAGGCGCTCCTGGCGCCAGCTCATGATACGAGCGTTCGCGCTCCTGTGACAAGCGGGGATCCCGCCCTCTGCGGCGGCAGGGGGGTCTCGCGCACGCGTGTGCAATGCGTGCGCAAGAGGGTCTGAAGGGCTCTGGCGGAGCGAAACCAGGCCGGCCGAGCCATGCCTTGTCGGGATTCCGAGCGAGGGATCCGATTCAGTGGGAGAACGAGACACGCGGTCGTGTTGCACTTCGCCGCCGCGGTACATTCTTAGAGCAGTCCGCGCGCGGGCGAGATGCGCCCTCGCTTCGAGGTCAGCCGAATTCTGGGGCGGTCGGGCGGAGGATTCGAGGGGGTCGAGGCCCGTCTAAGTCGCCTCGACCGGGCGAGTCTCTACGCTGCCAAAGCGCTCGAGCCCTTCGGGCGTCGTCCGAGCGGAGGTCCGCCGGGCTCGAATCGGCGAGGACGCCGCCCATCTCGCCCCCACCCGCCGTGGGCAATGCACTGGCGGGCGGGGACGAGCGCGCTGCTCGCCGGGCATCCGAGCCGCCGTGGCGTTCGGAGCCCCCGAGGCGCGTCGCCGGGTCTTCCCCGGCCTGGGCGGTGGCGCCGAGCAGGTCGGCCGCGAAAATCGCAGCCCCTGACACTCCCTTGCGCACGCCGGCCCCTCCCAGGAATTCGGCGTCCCCAGGGCTGTGCTTGAATGCTAGGGTGACGCCATGATCAAGGCGAAGCTCGGCGATCGTCTCGACGCTTGGCTTCAGGCGCTTTTGCCCTTTCTTTTTCGCCATCGGCTGAATCCCAACCTGCTCACGATTCTCGGCACGCTGGTCTCGCTGGGTGCGGCGGTGGGCTTCGCGTTCGGGCAGTTCCGCTGGGCAGGGGTGCTGATCCTGGCGGGTGGATTCTTTGACCTCGTGGACGGGGTGATTGCCAGGCACCAGGGCACCGCTTCGACTTTCGGGGCCTTTCTCGACTCGACCCTCGATCGCTTGGTCGATATGGGAATCTTGCTCGGCATCGTGATGCACTACGCAGGAAGGGGCGAGCCAGGGCTCGTTCTACTCGCAGGCTACGCGCTGGTGGCGACGGTGCTTGTGTCTTACGCAAAGGCGCGGGCGGAGCTCTTCGTTCCTGTGTTGGAAGGGGGGCTCTTCGAGCGCGGCGAGCGGATTGGCCTCTTGGCGGCGGGTGCGATCCTCGGATTCATGGTGCCTGCGCTCTGGATCGTGGCCGTCGGTGCGACGATCACGGTGGTGCAGCGTTTTTCCCTGGCCTACCGAGAGATGGCGGAGCTCGACGCCTCGTCGCGTCGCGTGGCCGGTGCAGAGGAGCGATCTTAAGATGGGAAATGAAGAACGGCCGAGCGAGAAGCCGGGTGCGGAAGGGGCGCTTCCGGCAATCGACTTCTCCACATTTATTCTCTCCCTCTCGACCTCAGCGCTTTTTCACCTGGGTCTTATTCCCGAAGCGCAGTCCGGGAAGGCCGGCGAGCGGAACCTCCCCCTCGCCCGACAAACCATCGACATCCTTGAGATCCTCGAGACGAAGACGCGAGGGAATCTCGACCCCGAGGAGGCCAAGCTGCTCGAGAGCCTCCTCTTCGAGATCCGGATGCGCTTCGTCGAAGCCAACCGTCGCTAGATGGCAGGTGGCGAGCCCGTAGTGCGCGCGCTCTCGCTCCGCGCTCCGGCAAAGCTCAACTTTGGGCTGCGCGTCGTCGGTCTGCGCTCCGACGGCTATCACGAGCTCGAGAGCCTGTTTGTGCCGATCGGCCTGGCCGACGACGTACGCCTCGAACTCCGGCGGGCTGCCGGAGTGGGGGTGCGACTCACGCTGGAAGGCGACGCTCAACACGTTCCCGCGGACGCCTCGAACCTTGCAGTCCGGGCGGCGCAAGCGTTTCTTGAGGCGGCGCAGATCGGCGCAGACGTGGCGATCGCGCTCCGCAAGCGCGTGCCGGCGGCGGCGGGTCTTGGGGGGGGCTCGAGTGACGCGGGTGCGGTGCTGCGTGGCCTCGCACGGGTTTTTCCCGCCGCGTTGCCGAGCGCAGAGCTTTCCCAGGCCGCCCTGCAACTCGGAGCCGATGTCCCCTTCTTCGTGGCAGACCCGCCGCGTGCCGCCTGGGTCACGGGAATCGGTGAACACCTGGAGCCGGTCGAAAAGTTCCCCGACCTTGGCATCCTGCTCGTCCACCCCGGCCTACCCCTGGCGACCAAGGCCGTCTTCGAGGCCTACGACAGCGCGCCGGGCGCGTTGACGCCCCCCGGGAGCGGATCTACGATGCGCTCGCTTTCCGGGCTTCG
>DAIOWK010000448.1:0-2455 GCA_036758525.1 Myxococcota bacterium | reverse complement strand
TCAATCACCTTACCGGTTGGCCCGACCGCGAGGCACACGGTCCCTGGGCGACCATCACCGATTCCCTCGCTCCGCGCTTCACGGCCACGGCACTCGCTGCGGCTTTGCTCGAGCGTCGCAGAACGGGCTGTGGCCAGCAGCTCGATGTGTCACAGATCGAAGCCGGCGTGTACGCGCTTTGCGAAGCGGTCGTCCAGTGCAGCGCGACGGGTACGAGTCCCTGCCGAGCTGGAAATCATGACGGGCGAGCGGCTCCTCACGCCATCTATCCGTGTCGCGGGGACGACCGTTGGATCGCCATCTCTGTACGCGACGATGTCGCTTGGCGCGCTCTCGCCGCCGTCCTTGGCGACCCGCCATGGGCACACGAATCAACTCTGAGTACCCTCGCAGGCCGCCTCACGCGGCAGGAAGAGCTCGATCTACGGATTGCTTCATGCACGCGCGAGCGCGAGGCCGAGTCGTTCATGAACGAGCTTCAAGCCGCGGGCGTGGAGGCTGGCATCGTGCAGAATTTCCACGACCTCCTTGGCGATCCCCAACTCGCGCACCGTCAGCACTTTGTTCGCGTCGCGCATCCGCGACTCGGAGAGCTCGCCTTCGAGCGTGCGGGGTTCAGGCTTTCCGGGAGTCCAGGGGATCTCACGACTCCAGGTCCCGACCTTGGGGCGGACACGATGTCCGTCCTTACCGAGCTACTTGGTCTTTCGCGTGAAGAGGCAGCGAAGCTCATGGCGGACGGAATCGCAACATGATCGGGATCACCTCCTATGGGGCCTACGTGCCGGTGACGCGCCTCCCGCTTGCGCTGATCGGCGGATCGCGCGGCGAGGGGGGACCCGAGAAGGCCGTGGCCTCCTACGACGAGGACGCGCTTACGATGGGGGTCAGTGCCGCCGTCGAGTGTCTTCGCGGGTTCGACCGCGCCGCCGTCGACGCGGTCTTCGTGGGCTCGACGACCCTCCCCTACCAGGAGAAGCTCGCGGCCAGCATCGTCGCAAAGGCGCTGGATTTACGGCGCGATGTCGCCACGGCCGACTACGGGGGCTCGCTTCGAGCCGGTGCTTCGGCGCTGCGCGGCGCCCTCGACGCCGTCACGGCGGGCACCGCGCGCTGCGCCCTGGTCGTGGCCTCGGACTGCCGGATGGCCGCTCCGCGCTCCGCCCTCGAGCGCAACATCGGCGACGGCGCTGCCGCATTTCTTGTCGGGGATACCCGCTGCATTCTCAGCTGTGAGGGGCTGCACGCCGTTTCCGACGAGATTCTCGACGTATGGCGGACGGCCGGGGACCCCTTCGTGCACACCTGGGAGGAGCGCTTTGTGGTCGAACACGGCCATCGCTCGGTGCTGCTCGAGGCGGTGCGCGGCCTCCTTCAGAAAACCGGGCTTGCCCCGGGCGACTTTGCGCGGGCTGCTTTCTACGCCCCCGACCCAGCAAGCCACCAAGCCGCCGCTCGCGCCGCAGGGTTTGGTGCCGAGCGCCTTCAGCCCGCACTCTTTGGTCGCCTGGGAAACACGGGCGCGGCCTTCGCGCCCATGCTGCTTGTCGCCGCGCTCGAGGAGGCGAGACCCGGTGAGCGCTTGCTCTTCGCGAGCTACGGTGACGGGGCCGAGGCTTCCGCCTGGCGTGCCACAGCGGAGATCGAAAAGCTGGGACCGCGCCGCGCGATGAACTGGCATCTCGGCCACCGGCGGGCAATCCGCGACTATGCAACCTACCTCCGTCCGCGACACCTTGAGGCCGCCGAACACGACGTGCGCCAAGCCCCGGGAATCTCGGCCACCGTGCACTTTCGCGAGCGCGATCACGACCTGAGCTTCCGGGGCGCTCGCTGCCGACGCTGTGGCACCGAACAGTTCCCGCCGCAGCGCGTTTGTTACAGCTGCCATACGCGCGACGATTTCGAGAGTCTCCGCTTCTCCGACCGTCCGGGTCGGCTGCTTTCCTGGACCCTCGATTACTTCTTCCCGACGCCCGAACCACCGCTCGCCGCGGGTGTGGTTCAGATCGAGGGCGGCGCCCGCGCTTACCTTCAGCTCACGGACGTGGCGAGCGATGAGCTCCGCTGCGAGCTGCCTCTGGAGTTCGTGTTCCGTCGTATCCATGAGGTCGGCGGTAAACCCAACTATTTCTGGAAGGCCACACCCTTGCGTAACACGCGCTTGGAGCCTCAATGAATCCCGACGCCATCCGCGACAAGACCGCCATTGTGGGCGTGGGCTGCTGCAAGTTCGGTGAAAATTGGACGCAGTCACCCGAAGACATGATTGTCGAAGCGGCCTACGAGGCGTACGCAGACGCCGGGATCGACGACCCACAGCGTCGGATCGAGGCCGTGTTCTGCGGGGCAGCCTATCCCTCCCGCGGCACTGCGGAAGTCGCGGAATCTTTGAAGCTATTCGATCGCCCGGTGAGCCTCGTGCAGAACTACTGCGCGACCGGCACCGATGCCT
>DAIOWK010000447.1:0-2462 GCA_036758525.1 Myxococcota bacterium | reverse complement strand
CGGGCGGCCAGCTCCTCGCCGAGGAGCTCGGCCTCAAGCTCGAGAACGTGACGCTCAAAGACCTGGGGCGCGCGAAGAAGCTCGTGATCGACAAGGACAACACCACCATCATCGAAGGCGCCGGGAAAAAGAGCGAGATCGAGGGCCGCTGCAACGAGATGCGCAAGCAGATCGAGGAGACCACCTCGGACTACGACCGGGAGAAGCTCCAGGAGCGGCTGGCGAAGCTCGCGGGCGGCGTGGCGGTGCTCAAGGTAGGCGCGGCCACCGAGTCCGAGATGAAGGAGAAGAAGGCCCGCGTGGAAGATGCGTTGCATGCGACACGGGCTGCGGTCGAGGAGGGCATCGTACCTGGGGGCGGCGTGGCGCTGCTCCGCGCACAGGGCGCCCTCGACGGCCTCGAAGAGGGCCTCTCCGACGAGGATGAGCGCGCCGGCGTGAGGATCGTGCGCCGCGCGGTCGAGGAGCCGCTGCGCTGGATTGCTGGAAACGCTGGGATCGAAGGAGCGATCGTGGTGCAGAAGGTGAAGGAAGGTCATGGGGCGTTCGGCTTCAACGCGGCGACCGAAGTGTACGAAGACCTCGTCAAAGGCGGGGTTATCGACCCCACGAAGGTCGTGCGAGCGGCGCTCCAGAATGCCGCGAGCGTGGCGTCCCTGCTTCTCACAACCGAGGGGCTGATCGCGGAAAAGCCGGAGAAGAAGGCCGGCGCCGGCGCGATGCCCGACATGGGCGGCATGGAGATGTAGGCCAGACCGTCCGGAGAGAGCGGCCCTATTTCGCGAACCGGAGCCCGGATGTGGAGTTCCTGAGGATCGAATGCCGATGAGCTCGCAGGTGTCGCTGTCCGGAATAGACGCCGCCTTCCTCTCTCTGGAAACGCCGAGCACCCCTATGAATATCGTGGGGACGCTCGTGCTCGATCCTGCGAGCACCGGCGGCGGCTACACCTATGAACGAGTCCTCCGGATGGTGGAGGAACGGCTGCCGCATCTGGCGCCTTTCCGGCGCCGACTGGTCGCGGTTCCATTCGGCCTCGACCATCCGGTCTGGATCGAAGATCCCGACCTTCGTGTTCGAAGCCACATCCACAGGGTGGCGGTGCCTGCTCCTGGGTCGGAACGGATCCTCGCCGATTTGGTGGCCCAGATCGCCGCGCAGCCGCTCGACCGAACCCGGCCGTTGTGGGAGCTCTGGGTGGTCGAAGGTCTGGCTGAGGGCCGAGTTGCCCTCGTGCTCAAGCTTCACCACGCCGTCGCCGACGGCGTCTCGGCGACCCAGCTCCTGCTGCAGCTCCTCGATGCCTCACCGGAGGGAGTGGACGCGGACGGATCCCATGAACGGATGCAGCCGGATCGGGTTCCCACGAGCAGGGCGCTCCTGGCCCTCGCGCTCTCACGGCTGCCTCAGCGATCCGCGCGCTTCGCGCGGCTCCTGCGCGACACAGCGAGATCGGTCGCGGGAATCGCCCGTTCGACGCTCCGTGGGGCTGCGGGCGGACCCCGGATGCCGATGCCCTTCAGTGCACCCCAGACGCTCTGGAACGGAGCCACTTCGCCCCAGCGCACGGTGGCGTATGGAAGCGCACGGCTCGCCGACGTGAAGTTCATCAATTCGGTGTTCGGCACCACCGTGAACCACGTCGTTCTCACCGCGTGCACTCAGACTCTCCGGAACTACCTGGAGGCCCATGGCGGTGTACCGGATACTCCGCTCGTGGCGGCGATCCCGGTCTCGTTGAGAAGCCAGGAGGAGCTGGGAACGTACGGCAACCGCATATCCGCGTTCCTCGTCCACCTCCCCGTCCATCTAGCCGATCCCTTGGAGCAGCTCCTCGCTGTGCGTGACGCTGCGGTGTCGTCGAAGGAGCTCCACGCTCAGCTCGGAGTCAGCGCGCTGGGGGAGTGGGCCGAGTTCATAAGCACGAGGCTCCTGGGATGGGCCGCGCGCTTCTACTCGGACCGGAAGCTCGCGAGCCGACACCGCCCGCTTCACAATCTCGTGATCTCAAATGTCCGCGGGCCGGAGACTCCGCTCTACGCCGCCGGGGCGAGGCTGACCGCGGCCTACCCGCTGGGCCCGCTGATGGAAGGGGCGGGCCTCAACATCACGGTGGTGAGCTACGTGGACTCGGTCGACTTCGGAGTCATCGCGTGCGAACGTTCGGTGCCCCACGTGTGGGACATCGCGCTCGGGTTCGGTGCAGCAGTGGCCGACCTATTCAAGCTTGCTAACGAGGAGACGTCGGAAACCCTGTCGGTGACAGGCGCGGGAGCGATACCGCACGCCGCCTCGACGTCCGTGCCGGGGAACTAACATGTGGAGGCGTCTGCGACCCATGCTGTCGCATCTCTGGGGACGGTTGCAGAAGGGTCGCGGCGAGCGCCGGACGGCGGAGGCGCGCACCCGCTTTTGGGCTGAGGTGCGCGAGGGACAGCGTGAAGCGGAAGCCGATATACACC
>DAIOWK010000446.1:0-2485 GCA_036758525.1 Myxococcota bacterium | reverse complement strand
TGTCGCGCGTGATGACGTCCTGCGGCGGCACATCCATCACGATCTCGCGCAGGCTCACCTTCACCATCCGATCGACACCCGGGAGGATGAACCGCAACCCTCGGTCCTTCGTGCCGTTGTAGCGGCCGAAGCGGAAGACGACGCCGCGCTCGTACTCTTTCAGTACGTTCGCGCTCGCCCACACGAGGACGAGCAGGATGCCGAGAGCAATAGGAAGTGCCAGGGACATCTCTCCTCCGAACGTCCGTTCATTGCGGCTCGGGCGGCGCGGGCCGCACCCGCAAGCGCAACGCCTCGACCGCCGTCAACTCGACTTTCACACCGGCCGGGACCGGCGCCCCGGAGCGCGCCGACCAGTATTCCCTCCACACGAAGACTATGCCCTCCGGCTTGAGGGGCGAAGCGGTCGTTCCGACGATCTCACAACCTCCCCGACGCCAGCCGTAGGCCGCCGCCGGAGCGACACCCATAGGAGGCGGTATCTTTGTCTGCGATCGCGATGGCCGCTGCCAATCAGGACTGCCTCAGAGTCCCACGCTTCCCCGAATCATCGACATGGTCGCACTCCGAAAGCTGTGGCGTGAAAGGCTCTCTGAGTGGATCTTCGCCGCCGCCAAAGTCGCCACTATGCCACGACCGCAGAACAGCCGGCGGACTATGAAACCGGCTCGGCCGTCCGGGGCTGACTGCGCGCACATCAACGATCGGCGCTAGGACGGTCGGGGGCATGACCTCCTTAAGCTTGGCGGAGCCGTCGAGACAGTTTACCTCCCTGCCGCAAATAGAGGAAAATCAAACGTTTGCGTAGCGGGAGGGCCTGGCGATGGCTCGTTTAAACGAGATCCTCCGAAGGCGCTCCCCAGTCGTGAACACTTTGAGCCCGGATCAGACAGTCGCTGAGGCGGCCCGCGTCATGGCCGACCGTCACGTGGGAGCCGTGCTGCTGGTTGAGGGGGGAAGGCTGGTAGGAATCTTTAGCGAGCGCGATCTCCTGCAGCGCGTGGTGGTCCAGGGCGCATCGCCAGAGCGCACTCCACTGCGAACCGCGATGACGCGGGATCCGATCACAGCGGGCCCGGGTGACGAGCGCATGATCGCCGTTCTAAAAATGCGAGAGGCAGGCTGCCGCCACCTACCCATTGTGACCGAGGGCGCGGTGGTCGATACAGTATCGATCCGGGACCTGCTCTTCGACGAGCTCGAGGAACGCAAGACGGAAATCGAAGCTCTCATGCGATACATCCACGGCCGCCAATAGGCTCGATCCGCGATCGTGATCCCAAAGAGCGACAACTTCACGTGTCCAGAAGGGGCGAGAGAGGGTCGCGGCTGCCCGGGGCGTCCGACAGGCCGGGCGAAGACGCACTCCGCGGTACGCCGACCCAGGAAAGTGCGCCGAGCCCAGATACGCCGCTTTTTGCCGACGGGCTGCGCCGTTGGGAGCGCCACCATTGCCCCCCCGAGGCGATTGCTGGATTGATGAGGGAGGCCAGATTCTTCGCGCAAGTGGAAGTCGTGAAGTGCGCGCGCCGCGTCCCCGCCGCGGACTGCTACGCGTGGGTCGAATCCCGGGATTGGCCGAGCCTTGAGGCCTTCTTCGGGAGGGAGCTACGGCGCGGTGTGACCGAACTCCGCGACCGCTACGCTACCGCGGCCGAGGCAATTCGCCACACTCGCGGCGAGCGCAATGTAAGAGGCGTTCCGCCACACGTCGCAAGCTGGTGTTATGGGCCCATGAGCGCATAATGGGGCCCGCCATGACGAAGTTCATCGGCTATCCGGCCGCGAACCACCAGGCCGAGGGCCTCGCCGCCGCCGATGCCGTCAGGCGACACTGGACAGTGCTCACAGCAGACTGGCACCCGAACGGCCGCGGCGATAGCGGCGTCCTCGTCCTTCAGGTCGAGGAGGGCGAGGCGTAGATGGCCCCCGTGCTGTCGAAGCCGAGCGCTCGGACTGAACTACCGACGCTTGTCCTCCCGGGCCGCAAAATCACTAACCAAAATGGACGCGCGAACTGCCGCGATTGGCGAATCCACCGTACCACCGCCCAGCACGGCCGTCACCTCGCCATCCACCTCCCAGGCCTAGCAGAGACGCGCGCTGGGGTGGTCTAGAAGGTGAAAACCCAACACGTCGCCTTGCCAGATGAGCTGGCCCTCGAAAGGCTCGTCGACCCTCTCCGGGGAGAGAAGTTGTGCCTTAGCGCCGTGGGTGGCCTGGAGGGCGTCCTCGAAAGTGGAAATCGGGATCTCGTTCATAGATGAAGGCCACTAAGGCCTGGGCTCCGCTTCCACGAATGGCTCCAAGCTGATCCTCGATCATGCGCTTCAGGCGCCCAAGGTGGGCTGGACGAGCGGCGTGAGGCTTCCGCAAACGAACTGAGGAGAGGAATGCCTGACTTTACTGTTCACGCGGTTCACGCCAACAGCATCGGGGGTGCCACCGCCCCCATCAGTGCCACTACCGCGGATAACGCGGCGCT
>DAIOWK010000445.1:0-2500 GCA_036758525.1 Myxococcota bacterium | reverse complement strand
CTCGAGCCCGTTGCATACCGACATCTGTCTGATCTTCGAGTCGACGACGATCGAGCTGGCCATCACCGGATCGGCACTCGCATCGAGATAGACATGGCACACTCCCGCGTCGTGCTTGAGCACCGGAATCCGGGAGTTCTCCACCACCTTACGGATCAGGCCCTCGCCACCGCGAGGGATCAGGAGGTCGATGTACTCGACCTGCTGGAGCAGGTGATCGACCGCGGCGCGATCGGTGCGAGGCACCAGCGAGATCGCGTTCTCCGGTACCCCCGTCTCACGGGCCGCGGCCCGAAGCTCGTCGCCGAGCGCCAGGTTGGAGCGGATCGCCTCGGAGCCCCCGCGCAGAACCACGGCGTTGCCCGCCTTCACGCACAGCGCCGCCGCGTCCACGGTGACGTTCGGCCTCGCTTCGTAGATGATGCCGATCACGCCGAGCGGAATGCGCATGCGTCCGACGCGCAGGCCATTGGGCTGCACCCGAAGCTGTGCGATCTCGCCGATGGGATCGGGCAGCGCCGCCACGCTGCGCAGCCCGGCGATCATGTCACGCCATTTTCCGGCCGCGAGCTCGAGGCGGCGCAGCATCGGCTCGGCCACGCCCTTGGCCGTAGCCTCATGCAGGTCCGCCGCATTTTCGGCGAGGATGTGCTCGCGTGCGGCCTCCAGCCGCTCCGCGGCACGCAAGAGCCACGCGTTCTTTTCACGCGTCCCGAGCTCGGCGGTGCGACGCGACGCCAGGCGCGCATTTTTCGCGAGCTCCCGGATTTGCGCTTCGAGGTTCATAGCGGACCGCCAAACGGGCGATGGTCGCCCTCAGGACGTGAGCACGAGATCGTCACGATGGATGACCTCATCGCCGTTGGAATATCCTAGCACCGGAGCAATCTCCCGCGTCGAAAGCCCCTTGATGCGAATGACGTCCTTCGCGGCATAGCAGGCAAGCCCGCGCGCGAGCTCGCGCCCCTGCCGATCGACGCAGGCGACGACGTCGCCGATCCCAAACTCTCCCTTGACCTCAAGGATGCCGGCGGGCAGCAGGCTGCGTCCGCGGTCGACCAGGGCGCGCGCTGCGCCGTCGTCCACCACCAGCTCGCCGCGCAACGTCGTGGTGAATGCGAGCCAGTGTTTGCGGCTGCGCAGCTTCTCGCCGGCGCAGAAAAGCGTACCCACGCTTTCCCCGCGTGCCACCTGCAGGAGCGTCTCACGTCCCCGCCCATTGCACACGACAGTGGCAGCCCCCGAACGCGCGGCGCTCTTCGCGGCCTCCAGCTTGGTTACCATCCCGCCGCGGCCAAAGGCGTGCCCGGAGCCCTGTGCCGCGCGCTCGATTTCAGGCGTGATGGCCTCTACCACGTCGAAGAGCGGCGGGAGTGGTCTTTCAGGGGAGGGAGGCGAGGCGTAGAGGCCCGCCACGTCGGTGAGCAGGACGAGCAGATCGGCCGCCACAAGATTCACGATCGTGGCGGAAAGGTTGTCGTTGTCGCCGAAGCGGATTTCTTCGGTTGCGACGGTGTCGTTCTCATTCACGATCGGCACCACCCCGAGGCGGAGCAGCGTGAAGAGCGTGTGCCGCGCGTTCAGGAAGCGCTCGCGGTCCTCCAAGTCCGTGCGGGTGACCAGAATCTGCGCCACGCGCTTGCCGTGGCGCGCGAAGCGCCGCTGGTAGAGCTCGACGAGCCCGATCTGTCCGAGGGCGGCCGCAGCTTGCTTCTCGGGCATGGAACGTCCGGGCTGGGCCCAACCAAGCGCGCGGCTGCCGATCGCAATGGCACCCGAAGACACCACAACGACCTCGCGCCCCTCATCCATGAGCTCCGCCACCTGTCGCGCGAGGTGCGTGAAGACGCGTGCGCGCAGGACCCCGGCATCGGTCAAGATGCTGCTTCCGACCTTCACCACGATCCGACGGGCGCGGCGGGCTGCCTCCCGGCTACGAACGCTCTCCCGACGCGTCATGCCGGGGCCAGAGCCTCGGGGGGAACCCCGAGGCTCGGTGCCGATGCACGCTCGAGGGCACGCACCACCGCTTGAAGCAGCGTCTCCACTCCCTCGCCGGTCGCGCTGGAAACGCGTACCACCTCATGGCCCTGCTCGCGCAGGGTGCGCTCGAGGGGCTCGAGCTCGGTGGGGTCGGAGAGCAGGTCGAGCTTGGTGAGCGCGATGATCTCGATGCGCGAGAGGAGCTGCGGGTCGTACGCTCCGATCTCAGTGCGGACTGCGGCGTAGTCCGCGAGCGGATCTCTGCCCTCCAGGCGCCAGGCACCGACGTCCACGAGGTGAACGAGCACGCGCGTGCGCTCGACATGACGCAAGAAACGGTCGCCCAAGCCGGCGCCCTCGCTCGCACCTTCGATCAACCCCGGGATGTCCGCCACCACGAAGCGACGACCGAGTGCCTCGGCCACCCCCAGTGCGGGAACGAGCGTGGTGAAGGGGTAGGGAGCGACCCGCGGGCGCGCGGCCGAGATGCGGCGCAGGAGCGTCGACTTGCCCGCGT
>DAIOWK010000444.1:0-2526 GCA_036758525.1 Myxococcota bacterium | reverse complement strand
ATGACGGGAGGCCTTTTGGCCTTCATCGAGAATCCCGGCGAGTGGGCGAAGCTGCGTAAGGACGCGTCCTTGCTGGACTCGGCGGTGGAGGAGACCGTGCGTTGGACGACGCCCGTGATCCAGTTTGCGCGGACCGCCACCCAAGACTACCCGCTGCGCGGAACGACCATTCGAAAAGGGCAGAGCGTGTGCCTGTTCTACGCGTCGGGGAACCGAGACGAGGAGGTCTTCCCGGACGGCGACCGCTTCCGCATCGATCGCGCCTCGAATCCACACATCGCCTTCGGGCGCGGCGAGCACGTGTGCCTCGGCGCGCACCTCGCGCGGCTCGAGATCCGCTGCGCCTGGGAGGCGCTGCGGGAGCGGCTTGAAAGCATCGAGCTCGCAGGGCGCGTCGACCGGGTACGCTCGAGTTTTGTGGGAGGCATCAAACGCGTCCCCATCCGCTACAAACTCGCAGCGGCGCGAGCCTGAAGCGAGGGATTGCCGCCGCGCTTACGCTCGGCGCAGCGGTGGGCTGCGTCTTCCCGGCGCCCAAATCTCCGCTTCCGCCCGATCCCCGCGAGCTCGAGACGGCGGCGCGGCTGCTGCGCGCGCCGGCGCTCGTGGTTGAGATCGACTGGATCACAGGCTGCATCCCTTCCCTCCAGACCCGGGAAGGCATCCGCGCGTTTCTCGAGCGCTACGCGAAACCTGCAGGCGGCGTGCGCTTGGTCCTCGACGAGGAGATCGGCGAGTTGGCCCCGGGGGTCCCGATCCCCGAAGACCGAAAGCTCTCCGATCTACAAATCCACGAGCTTGCGAAGCAACACCGAAACCTGGTCTTACAGGGAGGAGCCGAGTCCATCTATTTGCTCTTCATCCCGCACCACGCCCCCGACGGCAGCGGCCAAGGCGAACGGGGTCGTGCCTTCGTGGCAGAGTCGTTTGCGGTCGTCGCCGCGGACGAGGTTCGCGGGCAGGGCTTTCTCGCAATCGATGGCAGCGAGGTGGAGCGCTTCGTGGTCCAGCACGAGCTCGGCCACCTCCTCGGCCTCGTCTCGAACGGAAGCCACGAATACGCCCGCCACTGCACCAATCCCGCCTGCATCATGTATCCGCAGCCTGACCTGCGGGCCGTGCTCGCGAACTGGTGGCGCGCCCTTAGCGGGAGACTACCCACGGAGCTCGACGGCGACTGCGAGCGCGACCTCGAGCGGCTGCGCCAGGACGCTCAGCCTCGCGCGAGCGCGACAATGTCGTCGGGTGCGAGGAAAGAGCGGGGCACCGCGGGCCCCCACGCCGCCAGAGGATGGGCGCCCATCGAGGCCGCGACCTTCCACGCCTCATCGTCGACGATCACGTCAAGGTCGCTGTAGTACTCCACGAAGTTGCCCGCCGGGTCACGCAGGTACCAGAAGTAATTGGAGCCGATGCCGTGGCGCCCGAGACCCCAGACGTGGCGCTCCGGCTGCGCTGCCACGAGCTCGCTCGCCGCGCGTCCCACCTCGTCGACGTCGCCGAGCTCCCACGCGGTGTGGTGCAGGAAGCCCACCGGGGCCGGTTGCACGAGAAGGTTGTGGTGGTCGGTCGAGCAGCGCAGGAACGCCGCACCGATGCCCGGAGCCTCATCACTCACCCGGAAGCCGATACCCTCGACAAAGAACCGCCGAGTTGCTGCAGCGTCCGTGGAACCAATGACCACGTGCCCGAGCTTGCGGGGCCGCGGGCGCTCTTTCGCCAGCACGGCCGGCGAGCGGGCATTGGTGCGGGGCGTGCGTCCCGGTGCGTTGAGGGGGAGCGGGGGCTCACCTTGCTGCCGCACCCGTTCGGCCACGTTGACCCGCACGTGCACCCCGGTCGTCGGCTCGACGGACTCGAGCGCCGCCGGCCCGGTCGTGACGTCCCTCCCCAACCGTCGAAGCGCGGCCGCGATGCGGGCGAGGTCATCGGCGTCGTCGACAGCGACCTCGAGGGCCAAGAGGTTCCGCCGTGGCGCGGCTACGATCGCGAGCTGCTCTCCTCCATCGCTCGTGGCAAAGCGGCCCGGCGCCGTCTCCACCAGCCCGAACTCCCGATAGAAAGCGCGTAGCTCATCGGGCTTCGGTACGCCCAGCGTGATCGCCGCGAGTCGGTGTAAGGCCATACCACTTCCTCTCTCGCGCGGGGCACACGCCTCAGCGCGGGCTGCGCGCCACGTCCAAAGGCTCCTCGATCACAGGGTTTTCGATTGCGCCGATGCGTTCGATCTCCACACGAACGGTGTCGCCTACCTGAAGCAGCCGAGGGGGTTTCATCGAGATTCCGACGCCTGCAGGGGTCCCCATGGCGATGACGTCACCAGGCTCAAGGGTGAACGCCGTCGACAGATGTTCGACGATGGCAAAGCAGTCGAAGATCAGATTTTTGGTATTGGAGTCCTGCCGCACCTCGCCGTTCACCAACGTGCGCAGGCGCAGACTGTGGGGATCTCCGAGCTCGTCTTCGGTCACGATCCATGGTCCGATGGGTCCGTGGGTGTCGAACGACTTTCCCATCGTCCAGGTC
>DAIOWK010000443.1:0-2567 GCA_036758525.1 Myxococcota bacterium | reverse complement strand
GCCGCGAGAGCGTGAACAAGCTCCTGCGAGCCTGGGTGCAGGAAGGAGTCGTCGGTGTCGACCGCGGGTTCATCACGCTTCGAAAGCGCCGCCCGCTCGAAGCGCTATCAGATCTCTGGATGGTGTAAACCTGCAGCGCGCGCTGCCAAGCAAGGAGGAGTTCGATGACTGCGACCGCCCTGGTGACCTCGTTCGCACTGATCGAGTACCTGTGGATCGCCTTTTCCGTCGGCCAAGCGCGGGGGCGCTACGGGGTGGCGGCACCGGCGACCACGGGCAACGAGACCTTCGAACGTTGGTTCCGAGTCCAGCAGAATACGCTCGAGCAGCTCGTGGTCTTCCTGCCCTCGCTGTGGCTGTTCGCGCTCTACGTGAACGGCCGCCTCGGTGCTCTGATCGGTCTTGTCTTCGTCGCGGGCCGCTACCTGTACGTGCGCGGCTACGTCGAAGACCCTGAGAAGCGGGGTCGGGGATTCATGATCGGGTTTGTGGCCACTGCGGTCTTGTTGGCAGGAGGGGTGATCGGCGCGCTGTGGAGGATCCTCTAGCGTGGAGTCTTTGAACGATCCGAAGCTGCAAGCGGTTCTCGAGCGACTCCATGGCGCCGCCCGCGGCGACCGCTTGCGCTTTCTCGGTCTTTTGCCCTCGGTCTTGCCGATGCTTTTCGGCGCCAAGGCGCCCCCCGCGGCCGAGCAGGCGGCACGCTTCAAGGATGTCTATATCCCAATCTCCCGGGCGCAGGGGCGGTTCCTCTACCTCGTGGCGCGCAGCCTCGCCGCTCGTCGGATCGTGGAGTTCGGCACGTCGTTTGGCATCTCGACGATCTATGGGGCCGCCGCAGCGCGCGACACCGGGGGTGTGGTGATCGGCTCCGAGCTCGAGCCGGGAAAGCATCGTGCAGCGTGCGCGAATCTCGCCGAGGCTGGGGTCGGCGCGTACGCCGAGGTCCGCCTCGGCGACGCGCTCGAGACGCTGGCGGACGTCCCTCCGCCCATCGATCTCGTGCTGCTCGACGGGTGGAAGGAGCTGTACCTGCCGATGCTGAAGCTGCTCGCGCCGAAGCTTCGCACCGGCGCCGTGGTGCTGGCGGACAACATCCACACCTTCCGCCGGGCGCTCGCGCCCTACGTGAGCTACGTCCAGTCGGGCCAAAACGGTTTTGCGTCGATCACGCTTCCGCTTGCCGACGGCTTCGAGTATTCGGTGAAGCTCTAGGGCCAAAAGAGGGCGCGCGGGCGAAGACTCGCGCCGCCCCGGCAGGGCGGCTGGGATGCGGCGCGCATTCTCGCTCTACGCTCCCGACTGGCTGCGGCCCCGTTGTTGCACGCCCGCGCGCCGCGCGGCGATCATCTCCGGCGAGAGCTGGCGGGCATGTTCCCGGGACGCCTCTTGCTCGAGCTTCAGGCCCTCGGAAAAGGAGCGTGCAAAGCCCTCGTCGATCACCCGTTTGTACTCCCGCAGGGTCGGGCGGTCGCAGCTCAGCATGTCCCGCGCCAACGCCAGGCAGGTGGGGAGAAGCTCTTCTGGGGGAACCACCCGGTTCACGAGGCCCCACGCCTCCGCCTGGGAGGCGCCGAGGTAGTTCCCGGTGAAGGCGAGCTCCTTGGCCCGATGGATCCCAATCAGGCGCGGAAGCTTCTGGGACAAGCCCCAACCGGGCAAGATTCCGACGCGCGCGTGCGTATCCGCAAAGCGCGCCTCCGTCGATGCGATCAACACGTCGCAGGCGAGGGCCAGCTCGAACCCGCCGGTTACGGCGACACCGTTCACAGCGCCGATGATCGGACGATCGAAGTGGTGCAGTGCGCGTACGATGTCGGTCTCCGCGACGGCCGCTGTGGGATCACCACGTGTGGGTGATTCGCCGCCCAACTCTTTCAGGTCGAGGCCGGCGCAAAAGGCGCGGCCGGCCCCTGTCAAGATCACGACGCCGATGCTCTTGTCGGCTTCGAGCTGCACGAGACTCGCGGCCATCGCGCTGCGGAGTTCTCGCGAGAGCGCGTTCAGCTGGGCGGGGCGATTGAGCGTGAGGATCGCGATGCCGTCGCTTCTCGTGAGCTCGAGAACGGGCTCGGTCATGGGCGCCTCCGGGGCTCTCGCGGGAACATAGGCCGCCCCTCGCGCATCAGGCGAACTCGAGAATCCCGAAGCGCAACGGCCGATGGAAATCCGGCGGATCGGCGAGCGTCGCCGACCAGGAACTGAACTGGCCTCCTCCCGCACGGTCGATGCGGAAGAAGTTGCCTCGCCAACGCTCTCCAGGTCGCGGTGGTGGCGAGTCGAGGGATCTGAACGGGATCGCCCATTCCACGCTCCACCAACAGTCGATCTCGTCCCGGTGGTGAAGGGTCCCGCGCACGCGCACTCCGCGCCGCCAGCCCTCGCAGACCCAGCTTTTGTCGAGGACCATGGTGCGGCGGTCGAAGTCGGGGCTCAGGACGCTGGCTTCGAACCAGGCTCCGCGGGGATTCATCTCGAGTTCGAAGTAGCGTCGCGGATCCGAGCTCGGGGAGAGGAAGGCCTCGACCACGTCCTCGGTGTAGATGGGCTCGTTGCGACCCGAGTAG
>DAIOWK010000442.1:0-2569 GCA_036758525.1 Myxococcota bacterium | reverse complement strand
CGCGGCCACGGTTCTCCGGGCCGTGCTGGATCGCCATGACCTCCGGATGGCCCGGCTTGTTCTTTGCGAAGGGGTGGATCTCGAGCTCGCCGAAGAGCCGCGCGAAGGCGACGTGCTGCTCGGTCGTTATGTCCTGCCCGCGGAAGAATACGACCTTGTGCGCAAGGAACGCCCTGCGAATCTCCTCGAAGGTGATCCGCTCGAGAGGTTTCGAGAGATCCGCGCCGCGGATCTCCGCCCCGATGCCAGGGCTCAGCCGCCGGACCTCAATCCGTTCGTACGGGGTCTGGGGCTCTTCCAGGCGGGGCCTCCTTGCTACTGCGCGTTCAGAACCACGAGCGTCGCGTGGCGATGCGGCGCATGGAGTTGGCAAATGATCTCGTAGACGTGTCCCCCCTCAAGCGGGGGCAGATCGATCTTCGTTTCCTGCTGCGGCGGGAGCACCGTCTCGATACCAAGCGCTGCAATCTTGAACCCGTGCGGTGTGTCGGTGTCGTTGAAGATGCTGAGCGCCCGTCCCTTGCCTGCCGTAAGAACGATGGTCGAGGGCACAAAGAGGTTCTTCGTTCCGATCTTCGCGCTCACCACCTGGACCGCCGAGCGGTCGTCTGTGAATCCCTGGGCCCGGGCGACCGACGGCGCGGAGGCAAGAACGAGAAGGCTCGCCAGCACGGGGCTGGCGAGCCACCAAGCACGAGCAGCACCTCTCACTGCGCCTTCTCCTTGGCACCCTCAGCGGCGTCCTTCGTTGCGCCGGCCGCTGCCTTCGCGGAGTCGGCCGCTCCGCTCGCGGCCTCTTTGGCCGCCTCGGCTGCGCCGGCGGCCTTCTCACCCGCTGCGCTCGCCGCATCGCTTGCCGCCTCTTTCGTCGCCTCCGTGGCGCCGGCGGCTTTCTCACCGGCTGCGTTCGCCGCTTCGCTGGCGGCGTCCTTCGTGGCCTGCGCCGCTTCCGAAGCCTTCTCCGCAGCTGCGCTCGCTTCCGCCTTGGCCTTTTCCTCCGCTGCGGCGGCTTTCTCCTTCGCTTCCTGCATGGCCTGGTCAACCTGCTGTCCTGCTTTCTCGGCAGTGCCTTGGTCGCTACAGCTCACAAGCCCGAGCCCCGCCGCGGCCACCAGACCCATCGCGAGTCCGAATCCATGAAGTCGCATGCTCTCCTCCTTTTGGCCCCCTCCGGCGGGGCGCTAGTGTTATGAACCGTTTGCAGCACCCGCATCAAGAGGGTACTTGACGATGCCTCCCCACCCCCAGGCCCCCTCGCCGACGCTCGAGGACGCTCGTTCTGCGTTGTCCGCTGCCGAGGCCTTGACCCGCCAAACCGTCGTCCGGACGCGGGAGATCACCAAGGCGGGGGATGCCATCGACGATCATCAGGTCCTCTCTGAACGGGTAGCTTACGCCGCCACGGAGACCCGCGCCGCGCGGGAGCTTGTCGAGTACGTAGCAGGCGTCCGGAGGGAGGGACGGGGTGGCAGCTTGCTCGAGGTTGTGGCGGCCGCCGCGGCCGCCGATCTTGCGGCGAGCGTCCGCAGCCGCCTCGAACCCGCCCTCGAAGATCTCGGGCTCTCCGAGGCAGCTCTCGAGTCAAGCTTCCCCGCAGGGTTGCGGGCGCTCCTGCGCCGCGGGGCCCACGAGTCTGTTTTCCGGACCATCGGTCGAAGCGTGGCCGAGAGCCGGGGCCGCAACGACACCCCGCTTGACGAGGTCTCGGAGCAGGTGCGCGCGGCAGTCCGGGAGTTTGCGGAGAAGGAGATCGCGCCGAACGCCGAGCGCATCCACCGCCACGACGAGCTCGTGCCCGAGGAGTTCATCTCGAAGATGGCAGAGCTCGGCTACTTCGCGATGTCCGTACCGGAACTCTACGGCGGCCAGGAGTTCGGAAACCTCGCGATGATTCTCACGACGGAAGAGCTCTCTCGGGCCTCTCTCGCGGCCGCGGGCTCCCTCATCACCCGTCCCGAGATCTTGACCAAGGCCCTGTTGCAAGGCGGTACTGAGGAGCAGAAAAGGAAGTGGCTGCCTCGGATCGCGAGCGGCGAAATCATGGTCGGAATCTCTGTGACCGAGCCGGATGTCGGGAGCGACGTGGCGTCGCTCAAGTGTCGCGCCGAGCGCGCGAATCTCGACGGCCGCCCGGGCTGGGTCATGAATGGCCCGAAATCCTGGTGCACCTTTGCCGGTCGCGCGAACGTGCTGGCCTTGCTCGCACGCACCGATCCGGATCCGGCGAAGGGCGCAAAGGGCCTCTCGCTGTTCGTGGTGGAGAAGACGCCTTTCGGCGGCCACAGCTTCGAGATGAAGCAGCCGACCGGGGGGCGCATTGTCGGCAAGGCCGACGCGACGCCAGGATATCGCGGGATGCATTCGTTCACGCTCATGCTCGAGAACTACTTCGTGCCCGAGGAGAACCTGGTGGGCGGTGAGGACGGGCTCGGCAAGGGCTTCTATCTCCAGATGGCCGGGTTCGCGGCGGGACGGCTGCAAACCGGAGGGCGGGCGTGCGGAGTCGCACAAGCCGCGCTGGAAAAGACGGCGGAGTACGTCGTCGATCGCGTGCAATTCAAAAGGCCGA
>DAIOWK010000441.1:0-2571 GCA_036758525.1 Myxococcota bacterium | reverse complement strand
CATCGAGAAGCGCAACTTCAATCGCGCTTAGTGCCGTGCGCGGCGCGATGGCGGCGCGAAAGGACCCGAAAAAAAAGGTCTTCCCTTCGGCGTGCAGTCAGCTGTAGACGCGGGCGGCAACACTCACGCGAGCCAGTTCTCTCGCCGGATACCGAGTCTGTCGAAGCCTTCGTCCGCTGTGACGATGATGGCGCCATGCGCGATCGCGTGCGCGGCAATGGCCAGGTCGAAGTCGCTCATCCGCTTCCCGGCTCTCTCGAACCGAGCCTTTCGCTCGCCGAAGGCCCGGCTGACTTGGTCGTCCCATGGTAAGCGCATCAGCTCCGGGCTGATCACGTTCCACTGCTCCTGGAGGAGCCGCCGCCGCCTCGAGGCCGGCAGGTAGCGAAGACCGAACTCGATCTCGGCCACGGTCACCTGGGTAATGCCCACGTCCGCCCGCGTCGTAGCGATCATCCTCGCCGCGATGGCTGGATGCCCCTTCATCAGCGCGGAGACCGTGTTGGTGTCGAGCACGTATCTCAGAGGTCCGGTGCCTCCTTTCGGGAACGACGTGCGCGGATGGCAGCCATCATCTCGTGGACGGCGCCCTCGAGCTCGGGGTGAGGCGTCCCGATCGCCTTCAGGAACTTCGGCGACCAGGCGGAGTACTCCTCGAGTGCCTGCTCGACCGCTTGGACGATGAGCTGACTGCGCGTGAGCCCAAGGGTCGCTGCTCGTCGGTCAAGAGCGTCGAGGAGTTCCGCGGGAAGGCGAACGCTGGTCGTGTCTTTGGCCATCGAGCTTCAATCGTAGTACAATCGTATTGCACTGCGCAAGCCGCAAAGGTGACGCAGACTTCCCGCAGCCGGGCGCTCGCGACGCTGGCCGCAGTCGACACCGCGAGACCCGGGCAGCGCGTTTGTGCGCGCCGACCGTGGCGGAACTCGCTACGGAGCACCTCGAGCCGCATGCGCGCCGAAGAAAAAGCCACGCTCCGCCGCGCTCGACGTGCACAACCTCGCCATGTGCTCCCTTCCCCGCTCGCCCGGATCCGCGTAGAGGCAGTGAGGGAGCGAGACGTACCGAGACTTCATCACGCGATGTCGGCAACGACGGTAGCGGCGAATCGGACTGCGGCGCCCGCATCACCCGAGCGGCTGTCCGCCCGAGGACTAAGCGCGGCCTGCCGTCGTCCGCCGGGCCATTCCCACGGGAATTGCGGGCGCCACTTCGTCACCGGGTGATGGCCATACGATGGCCAGCCGTACCCCGAGGCCCAGAATGAAAACGGCCCGGCAGCCTAGGTGCTTGCCGGGCCTACTCTTTTTTGGAGCGGGAAACGGGGCTCGAACCCGCGACCCTCAGCTTGGGAAGCTATCTATAGATTTCGGGATTCGTCCGTCTTTTCAACGAGTTAGCGGATTCGCGTTCCGGCCAATCCTTGCCAGAAGCGGACTGGAGCGGACAGGTTAGGACACGGATTTGTTGCATGTTACACCCTGCTCGCACTACCGAACTCCTAGAAGCGCTTAGCGAGCCTGCCTCGCCAGCCCGGTCCGCCACCACGCAAGCGCCTCCGGCCCCCGCGAACCCTTCTTTGCATGTTTGCCGTTAATCCGTTAACCTGTACCTGCCGTGATAGCGTCATTCGGGGATCCCGCAACGGAGGACCTCTACCACGGTATTCGCTCGAGCCGCGTGAGACGGTTTCCTTCGACGATCTTACCGGCAGCGCTGCGAAAGCTCGATTACTTGAATGCGGCCGCATCGCTGAATGACCTCCGTTCTCCGCCCGGTAACCACCTGGAGGCACTGCGAGGGAATTGGAAGGGTTTTCACAGCATCCGGATCAATGACCAGTGGCGCATCGTATTCCGCTGGTCCGACGCGCAGGCCCATGACGTTCAAGTCATCGACTATCACCGAGGATGAGCCATGCAGCCGAAGAACCGCATTCCGAGTCACCCTGGGGAGATCCTGCTTCACGAGTTTCTAGAGCCCCTTGGACGGACCCAGGTCGCACTAGCCGAGCACCTGGGAATTTCTGTCCAGCGCATCAACGAGATCGTGCGAGGCAAGCGGGGGATTACACCCGACACGGCATGGCTTCTCGCCCAGGCACTCGGGACGACTCCTGAGCTATGGCTCAACCTGCAAGCGGCTCATGATTTGGCGCGCCATCGACCTTCGCATCCCGTGCCACGCCTGCGGCGAGCCTCGTAAGAGCACTTCCATCTTCATCTCTGGCGGCCGCTCCTGCGGGACCCAGTAGATGACATGGTTCTCGAGGCAGCGGTGAATACGGCACGTTGGCCGAGCGGCGCCCTGGGTCTGCGGACCGAGCACGAGCTGCGACGCGAGCGCGAAGGGACGGTCCAGGCCCAGCGCTACACGGGGCTCGACGCCGCATCGAAGCGCGCGCGGACGGAGCCAGGCACGTGTCGTTCGAGGGTCCGATCCCGAACTCAAGCCAGGCTCGAGAGCAGCGCCTTCGGCTGCGAGCTCGAAGCTGCCGCGAGCGGCCCGGCACGCGGCGCACAGGGGCGCGCCGGCGCACGAGGCAGGCTAGCCTCCGCGCCGTGCGGAGCG
>DAIOWK010000440.1:0-2583 GCA_036758525.1 Myxococcota bacterium | reverse complement strand
CGCGCTCCTGCATGATCTTGCTCGCGCGCAGCTTGTCGCGCCGGTGGATCACGGAAACCTTGGTCGCGTAACGTGTGAGGAACAGCGCCTCTTCCAGGGCCGTGTCACCACCGCCCACGACCGCCATGGCCTTGCCGCGGTAGAGCGCGCCGTCGCAGGTCGCGCAGGCGGAGACGCCGCGGTTGGTCAGGCGCTTTTCCGATTCGATGTCCAGCCACTTGGCCGATGCGCCCATGGCGAGGATCACGGCGTCTGCCGTGAATCGTGCGTCATGGGTCCGAATCCGGAAGGGCCGCTTCGACAAGTCGATCTCGGTCGCGTCCTCGGCCACGACCCGCGTCCCGAAGCGTTCGGCCTGCTTTCGGAAGTGCTCCATCAGCTCGGGGCCGGTAATGCCGTCGGGAAAGCCCGGGTAGTTCTCGACCTCGGTGGTGAGCATGAGCTGGCCGCCCGTGTGGAAGCCCGCGACCAGGAGCGGCTGGAGCTCCGCGCGCGCGGCGTAGATCGCCGCGGTGTAGCCCGCGGGACCACTCCCGACGATCACAACCCGCGCATGCTCTGCGGGGCCTTGCACGCGGGGACCGAGGCCAAGCAGCGGATCGAGCTCGCCCGCGGCCTCGAGCGCGGCCAGATCGTCGTAGCCTCCCACGTGGCGGTCGCCAATGAAGATCTGTGGAACGGTCTTGCGCCGGGTGCGCTCGATCATGACCTCCCGCTGCGCCGAATCCGCCTCGACGTCGATCTCCGTCCAGGTCTGGCCCTTCGAGCGCAGGAGCTCCTTCGCCTGATCGCAGAACGGGCAGGCCGGTTTCGTGTACATGAGGATGGATGCCATGGCTTCCCTTCGCCTTTCTCGCATTCCCGTCGTAGCCGCGGCCGCCGGGAAGTTTAGCTCGTCACACCCTGGCCGGGGTGGTGGCTCGGCCGTCTCCGTTCACAACGGTTCGGTGATCGGCAAGTCTTCCCAGAGGAGCTGGAGGAAGACGCCGATGAAGAAGGCCATGAAGGTCATCAAGAAGACCGCCGTCGGGAAGGCAAGAATGGGGTCGATCCCGAGAATGCGCGGCAGGGCGCTTTCGAATCGCGGATAGAGGTCCCGGATCATCTCGAACGGGAGGGTCTGCTGGTTGAGCGTCGCCCAGTTCCGGTAGACCATGAAGCGCCCGAGGATGCTGGTCGCGAGGATTCCGAGCACCGCGGCTTCCAGCAGGCCGAGCAAGAAGATGCCGCCGGCGCGCGAGAAGGCCTCTTTCGGGTCGCCGAGCCGCCGCTGCACCTCGACATACAGGTAGAGAAGGGTCGCGAAACCGATCAGCACCGAGACCGCTGCGAGGGGAAACTCGGAACGCAGCGAAAGATCCCAGACTTCGTCGATCAAGAAGACGGGGAGATAGCCGACGATGATGCCGGCGCCGATCCGAGGGACAGAGGCGTGGAAGAAGGTGAGGTCGCGCTTCCAGGCGAAGCCGTAGGCCAAGTACCAGAATGCGCCCGCCATCACGACGAGCACCTCTGCCGAGGCTGCGAAGTCGAAGAGCAGGGGGGCGCGGTCGTAGGCGATGGCCGCCCCGACGAAGGGCGAGAGCAGGAGTCCGAGCGCCAGCGAGTAGTTGCGAGGCGAATGGCGCGAGAGCACCCGATCGGCGTCGGGCTCACCGCGCGCGAGCAGCGCGCTGTGATGCAGCACGACCGACGCGTGGTGGATATCGTACTGGCGCAGGAACCACGCCTCGAGTCGCTTCAGCACGCGGCTGCAGTCGCGGTTGTGCGGGCGCTTGAGAAAGATCGACAGGTCCCGCCCCCGCACGATCTGGCGCACGTCGCGGGCCGCGACGGCCCGCAGCACTTCGGTCTCGCGGTCCGCAAAGGGTGAGTCCGCGCGTTCGAAGGACTGGTTCTCCTCATCGAGACACACATCTTCAAGCCAGCGGTAGAAGGCGTTCTCGGCCAGACGCAAGAGGGTGCGATCCACCCGCTCGGCGTCTCCTTCGGCAAGCACGGCCAGAAAGGCCGTGTCCGACGCGTCGTAGGTGGGATCGACGAGAACGAGCTCGCCCTGCTGGTAGGCCGCGATGCTCTCAGGCCGGACCCGTCGTTCCACGAGGGCAAGCAGCGTTCGGAAGGAGAGCTTGCGCAGGTGGTGCGAGGCCAAGCGCAAGGGAGGCGATCCTTCGAGCTGCTTATCGACCAAGAAGCGGCCGAACAGCCGGACCAGCAGCGCGACGTCCTCATACACGCGGAGCAAGAGCTTCGGATCGACGCTCCGGTCGGCTTCCAACCGGTCGAGCGTGCGTTCGAGATAGCGGGGGACATTCGCGGCGAGGCGCCGCACCACCTCCTCGGCTTCACGGCGCGTTGCAATCGGCGAGAAGAGCTTCGGCTTGGTCCACAGGTCCTCGAGCTGCAGATAGAGCTCCGCGGGATCGTGGCGCTTGGCATGAAAGGAGAAGGTCTCTGGGAAAAGACGCGTCCAGCCCTCGCCCGCGTCAATCTCGAAGCGCACCTCCCGCGCGTGAAAGGCATAGGTAAAGCGGTAGGAGCAGCGCAGCCGCTCGACGCGGAGCTCGAGCCGCTCGAGGGCTG
>DAIOWK010000439.1:0-2593 GCA_036758525.1 Myxococcota bacterium | reverse complement strand
CAGTGCGGCGATCGACGAGATGTTCACGATGTGTCCTGCCGCCTTGCACGCGCGCATCGCGCGCACGGCAGCCTGACAGCCTGCGAGGAGTGCAATTACGTTCGTCTCGAACATCGCTCGCCACTCTTCGGGATCGCCGTCGAGGATCGGCGCGGGGTAAGAGAGACCCGCGTTGTTCACCATGACGTTGAGTCGCCCTGTCTCGCTCACCGCGCGCTCGACGAGCGCGGGAACTTGGCGCACGTCGCGCAGGTCCGCGGTGACGACCGTCGCGCGGCCCGGACCCTGCTCGATGCGCTTTTTCGCTTGCTCCATGGCTTCGCGCGTGCGGCCCGAGAGGTAGACGTGAGCGCCGGCAGCGCCGAGCTTCTCGGCGATCGCGCGGCCGATACCGCTCGAGGCTCCGGTCACGATCGCGGTCTTCTCAGAAAGGGGAAGGCTCATGCGTCTGATCTCCTCGCGGGGGGTCCTCGGCAGGCTGACGTTTTAAGCATGAGATGTCAATCCGAAAAATCCGCGGGGATTCCTCCCTGTCTCCCGGCGAGCTGGTCGTACCGCGCCGCGCCTCGTCTCGAGGACGGGAAACACGAACGCTCGATCCCCACGCAGCCCGACGAAGACGGCGAGGGGTATGCGAGGGGTAGCGAAGCTCCAAGGGCTGCGTGCTAATTTTGCCGTATGGCCGCTCTTCCGGCGGAAGCATACGGGCCAGTGGGCGATCCCCAGCGTCATCGTCCGCTTGCTGAGCTCGAGTCTGGTCTTCGTGCATTGGCCCGGTCACCCATCACTTCCGGACGTCTGGCCCTCATCGTACGGCGACGTGCGGACGGTGTTCGGGAGACACCAGAGCGCGTGTGCCTCTCCCCGGACGAGGGAGTGCCTGGCGATGGTTGGAGCCGACGGCCGCCGCGGGATCCGGAGGCCCAGCTTGCAGTCATGCGACGCGACGTGGCGGAGTTGATTGCCAACGGTCAGCCCCTCAACCTGTTCGGCGACAACCTCTTGGTCGATCTCGACATCTCGGCCGCCAATCTTCCTGCGGGTACGCGCTTGCGGGTGGGGGCCGCCCTGGTAGAAGTGACCGCCAAGCCTCACAACGGATGCGTCAAATTCAAGGGTCGCTTCGGTCTGGACGCGCTTCACTTTGTCCAGGCAACTCCGACCCGAAACCAGAACCTCCGCGGGATCTACTGGAGGGTCGTCGCGCCCGGGGAAGCCGGCATCGGAGATAAGATCGAGGTGATCTTCCGCTCCTGAGATGACCCCCTCTAAGCCGCCCCTTTCGACCCCACCCTCAGGCCGGCGGGCCTCCCTCCAGCCGATCGGTCACGGCGCTTCCACCGCAACCCTGCCTCGATCAATCGCGAGTGGGCGTCCTCGTGTTCTCTCGTCCCCCGCCAGCTCCCTCGGATCCCCTTACCTAGCTGTTGTGCCCTGTCTTCCAAGCCCTTCGCGGCTAGCCACGAGGGCGCCAGGGCAGACGCGGCGCGATCGCATAGTTCAGCTGCACAAGGACGATGAAGGCGATACTCCAGTGCGTGTTGATGACGCACAGCAGTGCGCCGAACGCATAGAGCGATTGCGCAATCACGATTCGACGCTTGATCCCGGCGGAGACGTCGGGTGACATTTCCGCCTTCACCAGTCCGGAGCCGGTCGCGCAGGTCCAGCTGAAGTACAGTGCCGCCCCCAGCACCACAATGTTTGCCCAGTACGTCAGCAGTGCAACTCGATAGGTGGTGAACTCCGCCAGCAGCGTTGTCGAGAACGGCGTGATCGAGACGGCAAACAGGAACAGAATGTGAATCCACGAAAGGCTCCGGTCGGAGCGCGCGAGATGGTTCAGCTGAGTCTGCTGGCCTACCCAAAAGATCCCAAGGGTCATAAAGCTCATGATGTACATCACGAGCTGGGGCAGGAGCGCCAGCAGCGCATGCCCCAGGTCTCGCTCGCTGTGAATCTTTTCGATCGCGGGAGCGCGCAGATCGAGCACAAGGAGCGTCATCGCCACGGCGAAGACGCCGTCGCTGAGGGCCGCCAGCCGTTCGACGCTTTGGCTGGCGATTCGATTATAGGACGAGCTCATCGCGCCTATGGTTTGCCGCCGGGGTTTCCATTCGCCGTCCGCGCGGACCGATTGCGAGGGTGATCTGCCGTTAGCGGCCGAGTCCGTAGAAGCGCATCACGTTCTCGCCCAGCACCTTTCGTTGCGTTTCTGGGGAAAGCGGGGCCAGGCGCTCGCGGATCTCGTCTACGACACCAAATGAGGCGTCCAGATGGGGGTAGTCCGAGGCCCAGATCACGTAGTCGGCGCCAAGGTGCTCCACCATCGGTGCCGTAAGCGTCTCATCCGGGTCTGCCGAAATGACGCATTGGCGGCGAAAATACTCGCTCGGGAGCATTCGTAGCGCAGTCGGGAACCCACCTCTTTGTAGTTTGTGATCGAGCCGGTCGAGCCACGCGCGCCGATGCCAGTGCCGGCGGCTGATGGCGCTCGATACGCCGAGATCGCTCTCGAACAGCGCCGCAACGCTGTCGGCGAAGCGGGCATCGAGCACCTCCTGGTTGGCCTCGAGGTTCCAGCGAAAGCTCC